>VGSG01000202.1 GCA_016875095.1 Deltaproteobacteria bacterium | reverse complement strand
CTCTCGTGGAGCATCTTCAATGGGTCTTTCACCTCTTCCAAGTTCCTTGAGGTCTTCGCACGGTACTCGACCAAGGCGTTTGGAGGGGAGTTGGGGTTATTTGGTGAGTGGAGTTACCTGGAGGCCGCCGTTAGGGTAGACCTTGAGGGCACGGCTTTCGGGTTGGCGCCTCCCCTTGCGCCGTTGGTGGATCTCGGCGCCGCTCTTGTCAAGTATGACGCGTCGTTGAACAGATCGGTTTGGGTCATCGGGGGGAGCTGGAGTATTCCATTCACCTCGCCGCTGTGAAGATAGTAATCCGGAATTCTCACGAAATAGTATTTCGTTTGTTCTGCCCCTGTTATCTCTCCTACGATATCCGGGGTTTTTTTTGCCTTGCCGATATGCCTTTGCCCGGACATTGAAGATCGAACCTACTTGACCCGACATGGTCCCCCTGCAAACAAACACGCGCCCATTCCCGCGCCGCAGGTCTGTTGAGGGATCTTTGCGCTGTGAACAACTACTGATCCACACAAGACGGGAAGTTCTCAGTCCACGAAGAGGTCGCATTGGGACGGGGCCTTCCCTCCGGTGCGCGGCCGGTCGGCCAACGGTTTCACGTGTCGGCAGACAGAAGCGTCGATGCGCGCTAAGAACCGTGAAGACGCGTTCCTCATGGTCCGACCAAAGAGCGTGCGAGTCGCCGCGCGTGTCAGCGTCAGTCCCCCTGAGGCCCGTGTCATTGCCACGTACAGGAGCCGGCGCTCCTCATCCAAGTCAGCGGCGGAATTGTCATGCCCTTTCTCGGGTAGGTAAGGAATCAGGCCCTCTTCACAGCCCGCGACAAAGACTACCGGGAACTCCAAACCTTTTGCAGCGTGTATGGTCATAAGAGTCACTGCCCGGACCCGCGGATCGATGGACTCGGATTCGTCTCTCGGATTTTGCTTGCACGCTCGCTGGTAAGGAATCCCCGACGCGCGGAAGGCATCTTCGACCACGTCTCCCACCGCATTGAGGCGGTAGAGGACGGCAAAATCAGAGAAATCAAGCCTGCCGTCGCCTACGGCCGCTCGCCCGGAATCCAGAGAAAAGAATGACGAGCCTCCCAACATGCCGTCTATGGCGCGAGTGATGTACGCGCCTTCGGTAGCCGGATTCGGAAGCTCCACTACGTCTACGGGCTTGTCGGCGGGTATTTCCGGGCGGAGAATTCCCACCGCGTCCACTTGGTTCATAACGTTGGCCGCCGCGGTCAAGATGTTGGCTTGAGAGCGATAATTCCTGGACAGGCGCAACACCCGAACGGAGGGGTAATCCGTTTGAAATTGTTGAAAATAGCGCCAATCCGCCCCGCGAAACCCATAGATCGCCTGATTGGGATCTCCGATGACAAAGAGGCCGCGGCCGGAAGGTTGAGACAGAAGCCTGACCAACTCGTACTGAGCCTTGTTCACGTCCTGGAACTCATCCACCAGGAGATGAGCGGCAATGCGCTTCCTGATCAACTCTGCTTCGGACGGATTTTCTCGCAGAAGCCGGACCGGGTGGCTGACCAGATCGTCAAGATCGTACGTGCGCTCGCGGGCCAACGCGTCCTCGTACACCCGATAAGCGCGAGCAAGGTCATCTCGCTCGATG
>VGSG01000201.1 GCA_016875095.1 Deltaproteobacteria bacterium | reverse complement strand
GTGGGATAGAAGGTTTTCAGAGGTTCCGCTTGGTCAGGCCATCCCATGGTGCTGAAGGGCCAGAGCGCGGACGAAAACCAGGTGTCCAGAACGTCGGTCTCCTGGGCCAGACGAGAGCCCTTACACGATGGGCATTCCGTGGGATCGTCCAGGGAAACGATCATTTCGTTGCAGTCCCGGCATGTCCAGGCAGGGATGCGGTGCCCCCACCATATTTGGCGTGAGATGCACCAGTCCCGGATATTCTTCATCCATTCGTAGTACGTCTTGGTCCAGTGTTCCGGAATGATTCGTGTTCGACCGTCCTCTACCGCGGCAATGGCTTCTCGCGCGAGAGGCTCGGCCTTGACAAACCACTGTTTCGAAATGAGTGGCTCCACCACTTCTTTGCAGCGATAGCAGCGTCCGAGGCCCACGTTATAAGGCTCTGTTCCGACGAGGTATCCCTTTTGATCCAGTTCGGCCACAATAGCTTTGCGGCATTCGGAGCGGTCCATTCCATTGAAATGAATGCCGTTCTCATTGATGCGCCCTTCGGAATCCATCACCGTGACTCGCTCCAGATTGTGGCGCAAGGAGAGCTCGAAGTCTGTCAAGTCATGGGATGGCGTCACTTTGAGAGCGCCGGTGCCGAACTCAGGATCGACCACGGGATCTCCAATGATCTTGAGGCGCCTGCCCACGAGGGGAAGTATGGCATAGCCTCCGATCAGACGCTTGTACCGCTCGTCATAGGGATTGACGGCCACCGCGGTGTCACCCAGCATGGTTTCAGGTCGGGTGGTGGCCACGACAAGGGAAGCGTCCGACCCTTCAACCGGATACCGAATGTGCCACAGGTGGCCAGGAGCCTCCTGGTGATCGACCTCCAAATCCGAGAGCGCCGTATGACAGCGGGGACACCAGTTGACAATGTAATCGCCTCGATAGACGAGTCCATCCCGATAGAGACGCACAAAAACCGTCCTGACCGCGCGTGACAGCCCTTCATCCATGGTGAAACGTTCACGGTCCCAGTCGCAGGACGAGCCCAGCCGCTTGAGCTGGTTGAGGATCACGCCTCCCGAATGCTCTTTCCAAGTCCAAACTCGTTCGATGAATTTCTCCCGCCCCAGGTCTTCTCTCCGGAAGCCTTCCTCTTTGAGTTGTCTTTCCACCACGTTCTGGGTCGCGATACCCGCGTGGTCCATGCCCGGCATCCAGAGTGTGTTATAGCCGACCATGCGATGATAGCGGATCAGGATATCTTGCAAGGTGTTATTCAAGGCATGGCCCATGTGCAATGAGCCGGTGACGTTCGGAGGCGGAATGACAATGGAATATTCCTTGCCGGTCTTCCGGTCGCTCGCGTGAAAGAGCTTCTGTTCTTCCCAGAATGCGTACCAGCGGTGTTCAATCTCTTCCGGATTATAGACTTTTGGTAAAAGGTCGAGACCCATGCCAAGCTCCTCGAAACTACTTAAACGGCCTGTGGCCGAACGAATCGAATATATTACCATCCGACCGCGTCGAACACAACTTCTCCTGGCTTTCTGTCCTCGTAGGTATAGCCCGCCGAAGGTCGTCTTACTAAAGAAGACTCGAATCTCTAGCGATCCTGACCCCGCCTAGACTTCGATGTCCTACGTGGGGAGGCGATGTCTCACGATGCGGATGAACATGAGGCGATTCACCAACCTGATCGATGCTTTCAGCAGGAAGGCGGAGAATCTGAAACCAGCCG
>VGSG01000200.1 GCA_016875095.1 Deltaproteobacteria bacterium | reverse complement strand
TTCAGTTTCAAGAGCCCTTCTCCGGAGCGTGTGAAGCAGGGAATGGACCTTTTTGTCTTTGCGACCGAACATCAGCGCATCATCTGGGAGAATGAGACCTTCCCGATGATCCTGAACGAATTCCTCCGCATGTACAACGTGGTTGACGTAGAAAAATGGAAGGCCTGGTGCGCTAATTCCAATCACCGGGAGTCGCCGCAGCTTCTCTTTTAGAAGTGATTGCAAAATTCCGACCTTTAAGAGCCTTGAAACGTTTCGAGGATAAGATGGTGAGCGCATGCAATTGGTAATGATGGAAGCACACATTGCACGGAAACTTCACGAGCAGATGCTCCGAATCCGAATGGTTGAGGAAAAGATCTGCGAACTGTACAGCGAACAGGAGATGCGCTGCCCCGTGCATCTTTGTGTGGGGCAGGAGGCCATACCTGTGGGCGTGTGCGCGCACCTTGCTCCGAAAGACTATGTTCTCAGCGGTCATCGATCCCACGGGCATTATTTGGCCAAAGGAGGTGACCTGAAGGCCATGATGGCCGAAATCTACGGTAAGGTCACCGGTTGCTGCATGGGTAAGGGCGGTTCCATGCACCTAATCGATTTGGCCGCGGGCTTTCTCGCTGCAACGCCCATCGTGGGAAGCACTGTCCCAATCGGCGTAGGCGCGGCGCTCGCGTCCGTCATGCGGAGAGAAGATCGAGTGACGGTCGTCTTCTTCGGCGACGCGGCCGTGGAAGAGGGCGTTTTGTGTGAGAGTATCAATTTTGCGGTGCTGAAGCGGCTTCCTGTGGTCTTCGTATGCGAGAATAACGCATACTCGGTCAATTCGCCGCTCTCTGTGCGCCAACCGCAGGAGCGTGAAATTTACGAGATAGCGCTCGGCCACGGCATGGAAAGCCTTCAGGCAGACGGAAATGACGTCATCGCGGTTTATGGGCTCGCGGGCAAGGCTATCGACAAGGCGAGGCGAGGCAATGGCCCGACTTTCCTGGAGTTCAAGACTTATCGCTGGCTCGAACACTGCGGACCCAATGACGACTGCCACCTGGAATGCCGGTCTGAGACCGAGCTTTACAAATGGAAGGAGCGTTGCCCTGTTCGTATGTTAGAGGGGCGTCTTCTGAGCGAGGGAGTCGCCACTCCTGAAGGCATGCGCCTTGTCGCTGCGAACATCGCCACAGAGATGGAAGAAGCAGTCCGTTTCGCAAAAGCCAGCGCGTTTCCCGATCCTGACCTCCTCCTGAAGCACATCTACGCCCCTTGATTTCGAGGTAAACGGTACTGCGCAATGCCCAGAGAGCTTAAGTTTTTTCAAGCTATCCACGAAGCCACTCGCCAGTGTATGGAACAGGATCCCGCTGTTTATTTGGTGGGATTGGGCGTCCCTGATCCAAAAGGGATTTTCGGAAGCACGCTGGACCTACACAAGATCTTCGGCCCGGAACGGGTGATAGATATGCCCGCGTCCGAGAATGCTATGACCGGAGTGGTCATCGGCTCCGCGCTTGCGGGTATGAAGCCGATCCTAACCCATCAGAGGCTCGATTTTGCTCTCCTCTCGATGGAGCAGCTCGTGAATCAGGCGTCAAACTGGCACTACATGTTCGGCGGACAGAAGAGCATCCCGCTCGTAGTGCGCATGATCGTCGGTCGAGGATGGGGTCAGGGGCCCCAGCATTCCCAAAGCCTGCATGCGTGTTTCAGCCACATTCCAGGGCTGAAGGTCGTCATGCCGTCCACTCCGCATGACGCAAAAGGCCTGCTCGTCGCGGCTGTGGAAGATCCCAACCCTGTCATTTACATAGAGCACCGGTGGCTTTACAACATCTCCGGTGAAACGCCGGAAGAGATATTCCGTGAGGAACTTGGAAAGGCTCGCGTTGCCCGCAACGGGACTGACGTGACCATTGTCGCCAACTCGTACATGACCCTGGAAAGCCTCCGGGCCGCAGAAATCCTCCGG
>VGSG01000199.1 GCA_016875095.1 Deltaproteobacteria bacterium | reverse complement strand
AAGGTCACCCTCCCCCTTCCCCCTCCCATCGAGGGAGGGGTCAGAAAACCCTCTCCCCTGGCGGGAGAGGGAAGGGAGAGCGGGATTCCAGCCTTATCCAAAGGAGCAGATCTCAACGCAGCCTTCCCTAGAGGCGGTAGCTCAAGTCGATAAGTCCGGAGGCGCGGAGATACCTTCCTGTTCAGCTTCTTCGGCTGTTTCTTGTTGAGCTGATACGTCTTGTGACCGCTTCTCTTCTCTACTCACCCCACTGCCGACCCCCTTATTACGCAAGAAAGAGGCCAGGTCATCACCGCTTCCGGTCAACCCGAGTTTCTTCCGAATGTAATGCCTGTGGAAACCGATTGCTCGAGGTGTGACGCCCAGCACCGCGGCGATCTCCTTGGAGCTGAGTCCGGATGATATCATATCACAGATTCTGGCTTGCAGTGGCGTCAGAAGCGCTTCCCTGTCAATAACGGGGGCCAACGAGGAGACCACCGAGCGCATACGATCTTCGATTGCGCTGATAAGTTTGATGGTTTGGTCATCCGGATGGATCGCGGCCACATTATGCAACAACGGTATTATCACTGCTTTGAGCTCATCGCCCACACTCTCGATCAGCGTTCTGTTCTGTTGGTCCCGTCCGGCAATCAAGTTCTTGAGCGCCTCGTTCGCGTCCTCGAGTCTCATGGAGTAAACTTCCAGCTTCTCACGCGCGTTCTCCAGATGCTGCGTCCTCTCCTTGACCTTAAGCTCCAGGGATTGGGCATAGTCCTCCAATCTTCTGTGGCTTTCTTGAACCGCCACCTCTGCCTTCTTGAGAGAGGCGATCAGTCTCTTGCTCTCATTCAGTAGTCTTTTTTCTCTTGTCAGGTCTTCCACGAGCAGAAGCACAAATCTCTCCGTTATTAACCTGACGGAACGAAGGGTCATCCGAGCCCACACTCGATTTCTTTCAACTTGGAGCGTGCCCTCCATAACTCGTGTTTTCCTATTGCGGAAAACATCGTCGAGCACTTCCGCTGCCTTCTCCCTGGCCGCGGGGTCGGTAAAGAAATCGAGAAAAGCCATGCCCTGAATTGTGGCACGATCCGCGGCTATTCTCCTGCAGGCCTCGTTAGGCGCCCATATCCTGTGCGACTGATTAATCAACATCGCGGGGATAGGCAACGCTTGGATCACTTTTCCAAAGCTGGTCGACCAAATTTCGGACCGGAGATCAAAGCTGCCCGAGTCTGTTAGTTCTCTTATGAAAAGCCGATCGAAATCAATTGTCTCCGTGGGTTCGGGAACCTCGGGAAGAGGTCCCGCGCCCTCATTGATCCATTCCCGCGCTGCGACACTTGAGGAGGATTCGCCGCTCGCTCCGGCGTTACGGTTTGAATCCCACGGGTTCAGGTCACGGGCTTCCCGGTCGGCTATCCATATCGGCGAAGCTTTGTAGTCACTTTCTCTCTCGTCATTCATGGCTTTCCCCTCGGGACTGATACCGATTCGCTTTCAAACGAGTCACTTGTGAGCGGCTGAGATTGGGGGTCTGGTTCACTACAAATGAGGCAGAGCCGTCAGATCTTCGTCCACCAGACCCCCAACCCGCCAACCGTACCCTATCGCATCTTTGACCGCGACTCGGTATGAAGTCAAAATTTCATAGGAGTCTTAGCGCCAATTATCCGAACCAAACCGCCAACCGGTCGTTGGGACTCCCGACCGGTGGTTCCCATATTCCTCAAGACCCGGGTGCCGCGATTTCTGGTCAGGACTGTTCCAAATAAGAACGGGGGCATAGCTTCGAGAAAGGAATGGTTTCCGGTCCTCGGATAGGGTACATGGCGTTTGCCCGGCGATGTATCCGCAAGCAGGACCGGAGATGGAGACAACAGTACCGGAGTTGGCCGCGGTGGTCAATGGAATTGTGGCCTTTGTGCGTGGATCGGGGCAGGAGATGGAGATCGGGGAAGTGGAGCGGCGGCTTCTCCTTATGGCGATGGA
>VGSG01000198.1 GCA_016875095.1 Deltaproteobacteria bacterium | reverse complement strand
ACGTTTTCAAGTATGGGATTCGTGCCGGGATCAGCTTCCACAGCGATCCCATCTGGCCCGGAGCTAATCTCGATTATCAGGTTCTCGATCTTCACCGCAGGGCTTTGTATCTTGACCGCGGGTGATGCCCTCGCGCCGATCCAGGTAGACGAGCCCTTCCCAACTATGGTCACGGGACGATTCATGACAACCTGTCCGAAGAATTCTCCAGGGGGCAATTCCAATCGGCCCCCAGGAGGCATCGCGTTAATGGATTCCTGTAGATTCATGCCGGAATTATGCGGCGGTCTTGCCATTTTGATTGTCTTGGGACCCTTAAGCGGCAGAGAAGTTGTCCCGCTGACCCCAAGAAGGTCTCTGTGGGTTGTCCCACGCGACCCGAATGAGGCAAAACCGTCGTCATGTTGACAAGAAGACCCCTTATTGCCTTTTTCTGAGCGTACCTCACCCTCCGTCACTCCGTCAATGATTTTTCTACCGTGCTCGTCAGCCGAACACAGCTTGGTAATATCGGGCCAAAGGAAACGCCGACGCCACATGGACACACCACCTCCGACCGTGATACGCGACTTTCGCTCCGACCTTGATCAGACGCTTGATCAGCCATTCCATTGACCGTTTGACTTCTTCGCCCAAAAGGTAGAATTGCCTGAGCATGTGAAGGAGGTTGTAAGCCAACACTCCCATGAGCAACCGGGCTTGATTGGCTGCAAATCGGTGGCAACTGGTTTTGTCCCAGCGTAGCGTGTTCTTCCCCTCTTTGATCCGGTTTTCGACGTCGCCGCGACCATTGTACACCTTGACCACTTTCCCGGCGGGGAGCTTGGAATTGGTGACGATGAACCCGATCCTTGGGAAGAGTTCCCCCTCGTGCCACTCGATCTTGGCAACCACCCTACGCTCCCTGTCCCAGGTTTGTGCCTGGTACCGAAAATCAACCAGCCTGATCTGAATGCCGCTCTTCGGCGGTCGTCCCACGGGACCGGCCAGATACGGGTCGAGGAGTCTGTTCAGTACCGCATTGGCCGGAAGTCTGATAAAGTAAGTGACCCGTTCACCCTCGCAGTATTCGTATACCTCAGGAGCGGCAAACGCCGCGTCGCCCCGAAGCCAGAAGAGGATGAATCGGGACCGATACCGCTTAACAATCGGATCGAGGAAGTCGAGGACTCCATCGGCTGAATGTACGTTCCCGGGCCTGAGTTTCGCACCAAGACAGTCCCCGTCGCTGGTGAAGGCGAAGAGCGGATGAAAGCAGTTCTTTCCGAAATGACCGTTGAAGGCCACGTTCTCTTGTCTGCCGTGGGCGGGGTCTTCCGTTGAATCAACATCCACGATCAGCCGCTGCTTCTCCTTTCTCCTCATGAGAGCGTCGTTGGATCTCGTGAGAGAATTTTCCAGAGCCTGCAATCCGGCTTCAGTGCCCAACACCTCATTTTCGAGCCTCGATAGCCGCGACTGACCGGCTCCGGCTTCTTTCCCCTTGCCAATGGCGATCCGAAGAGCGGGATCAATTCGCAGAAAGTCAGCATCGTTGCAGTCCTCATACCCGGCTGCTATCTGATACACTCTTTGTCGGACCATCTGGAGCTGCGTGTGGCTGAGGTGAACCCAGGACCTGGCGTCTTCAAGTTCACGCTCGATTGGACCCAAAATCCCGAAACGCTCGTCTATCTCTCTCAGCAACAGGAAGCCCGTGTCGGAGGTAATCTTGGCTCCCTGAAAATCGATCATGATTGAACGGTCAAATTCGGGCCGAATTGTCTCTCTTTCCTTTTCACCACTCCCGGCCATCCGATTACCCCCGATACTGGTCTATTTCCCTCACCATATCATGGGGTTGACCGGAAGAACATACTTTTCTTTGTTTACCCGCCGAATAATCCGGGATCATTAAGACAATATCGGGCCCTCCCCCAAAGGGCAGGTCGTGGCCCTGCGGACACAACATTCTCACTTAACTTTCAGCAGGGCCTCGCCAGAGGCGG
>VGSG01000197.1 GCA_016875095.1 Deltaproteobacteria bacterium | reverse complement strand
GCTTGAGCGTGGCGCCGTAATCCATTAACGCGTAGTACCACAATCTCGGACTGGATCTGTCCAGGGTAGCTTCAACGAGGGGCAGTATCTGCGCGTCTTTCACATGTTGCTCCTTGGGAAAGAAGCGATGAATGAAGACGCGTCTGATATTCGTCTCCACGAAAACCACAGGCTTGTTATACGCAAACGCGACCAGCGCGCCCCCTGTCGCCGCTCCTATGCCGGGAAGGGTCTGAAGTGTCTCCACAGAGTCGGGAATCCTGCCGTCAAGCTCTGTCACCAGGAGGCGAGCAGTACGATGGAGCGCGATGCATCGGCGATTATAGCCCAGTCCCTGCCATGCTGCGAGGACGGCTCCCAGGTCGGCGCCGGCGAGGCCGGCTAGGTCCGGGAACTGAGCAATGAATGGTCCGTATTTGCGCAAAACGCGTTCCACCTGCGTCTGCTGGAGCATAAACTCTGAAACAAGGAGGTGATAAGGATCTTGAGTCGTCCTCCACGGCAGTTCGCGGCCACGCTCTTGGAAGTGTCCATAAATGAGGCGCCGGAACGCTGCGATGTCCTTGTGGGTGAGATTCCGGTCATTTTCGGGTTTTGTGCGCTCTTTCACAGCTTGTCTCGCTCCTGCCGGCAATAGGGGACCGGCGAGTCCTCGGGAACCTTGGGGCGCCACGACGTGTCATTTTTATAAATGTCTCGGCTTATGGCAAGGCTCGGATACTGAGAGCCGGCGGATCGATGGTTGGGGGCGTTTTACGCGCCGGCCAAGTTGCTTGATGGAAACGCTTGACAAGGATTTGTCAGCCCTTATCAAATGTGCTAGAATTCTCAACTGTTGAAATACGCGTAGCGCGACGTACTCGAGTGGGAGACGATGAAGTGTGAGGATCAGCGGCTGCCGTTCGTGTGGTGTTCCACCTGGGCTACCCATTAAGGCTGGAAATGTCAGCGCGGAAGTGAGACCATACCAGCCTGTATGGAGCGCTTGCGAAAATGATAGATGACCGCTTGCATGGAGAGCTGAAATCCTTGAAGCTCTTGCTAAGAAGAACCACCTTAACATTGGCGTGAATCTGGCCGTCATGAGGCTGTATCGAGTCATGTGTGGCATGGCGCAATTCTCAGTTTCGGGGGGCAAGTGATTGGGATGGCAGCGGTCCAGTGTTTGACTGAATATCTTCGCAAATCCCGAAAGCATCTGAGGCGCCCCTTTGTGACCCTGAGCTATGCTCAGAGCTTGGACGGATCCATATCCGCGCGGGCAGGGGAGCCGTTGACCATCAGCGGACCCGAATCGCTCGTATTGACGCATAGGTTGAGAGCTTGTCACGATTGCATTCTGGTGGGAATCGGAACGGTTCTTTCGGACAATCCCCGCCTCAATGTTCGGCTGGTCGAAGGGAAGAGCCCGCGGCCCATCATCCTGGATAGTCGGCTCCGATTGCCCGCGAACAGCAACATTTTTTCGCATAATGGGGCTTCCCCTCTTGTGATCACACGTGAAAATCCGGACAAGCGACGCGCCCAGACGCTTACGGACGCGGGCGCCACCGTGCTGGAAGTTCCCGCCAACGCCCGTGGCCAGATAAGTTTGACAAGCATGATCGGCCTGCTGGCTGAGATGGGTGTGCAAAGCGTCATGGTGGAAGGCGGGTCCCGCGTGATAACGAGCTTCTTGATGGCGAGGCTCGCGGATTATATCGTGCTCACGGTCGTGCCCGTTTTGGTGGGAGGTTTACGAGCGGTGAGCGATTTGAATCAATCCGACCCAGGGTGCTTTCTCAGAATAAGGAATCTCGGCCATGAGTGGCTCGGCGAGGATTTGATCGTCTGGGGCAGCCTGCTGTGAGATCGTCCCGGGGAGGCCCATAGGCGTTCAAATTAAGGAATAGGCCGCTGTGTTAACAATGCCTTATCACCCTCCCCCTTCCCCCTCCCATCGAGGGAGGGGGTTCCGGAAACCCTCTCCCCTGGCGGGAGAGGGCAGGGTGA
>VGSG01000196.1 GCA_016875095.1 Deltaproteobacteria bacterium | reverse complement strand
CCTGTGCAAATCCTTGCCCCACTCTGATTCGATGACTTTGATCTGCCGTTTGCATTGCGCCACTTCGATGGCAAGCCCCTTTAAAATGGGACGCGTTTCTTCGGCCACCACTCGCTTGCCGCCCACGACCTCGGTTCGGGAATGAAGCCGGCGCTCCTTCTCAATGCATTGTGCCTGCCGCTCTTCCTGGTCGGCAATGGCCTTCAGCGGACCGCGCAGCCTTTGTCGTAGCGCCGTGATCCGCGCTTGCAGTTCCCTCTGCTTTTGCCGTACCTTTTCGTCCGGCAGCTTCTTCTTCCCGTATCCCGCCACCCGGTTCAGGCAGGCAAACGATTTCATGCTCCGGAACTGCAATTCCTCGTTCGGCCAGCGATCAAAGTAGGCCTTCACCACCAGGCTGGCCCCAACCGTTTCCTTGGGAAGGCTCGTTATCAGCACAGTCCTCTTGCCGTAGTCCCATTCGATGCGCACGGCGCGCACCACCACCAGATACCCCTTCTCCTGGGAATCCTCCAGTTCCAGGAGGCAATCGCGCAGGGTGGCGTCTCCGTAGTAGTAGCGTTTCGGGCGTCCCTCCTGGCGGACCTTCCTTGGATTCCACTGGTTGTCATCCAGCGATGTGATGTAGTGATACCGCTGCTGCTCCGCAAACGCCCGCAAGGTTGCCACCCCGTTGCTGGCGGAGTCCATCACGATGACTCGCGACACCCGCAAGGGCGGACCGGGGCCTTCAAGCGCGTCCTCGATCTTCTCGAACATCTCGAGGATGTGTTCTCCAATCGGCGCCTTGCCGGCATAGGTTTCCAGGTACACCGGATGCCCGAAAGCATCGTGCACGAACACCTGTTCCAGACAGCCCATGACCCGCCCGAGCATGGTCACCTTGTTTTGTTTGACCCTTTTCTCCGACCACAGTGGCTTGGTGTTCCCATCCACGTAGTAACACAGAAACGGAAGCCCCGATGGCCCCTCGTCGAGCTTGCGCCAGTGCGCTTGCCAAAAGGAGACCTGGTCCCGCAGCAGCCGGTCCGATATCCCCAGGTACTTCAGCTCCCGCAGGAACTTGTCCAGCGTGTCGTGCTGGTAGTTGTAACCGCAGAAATGCTCCAGGGCATTCCCCAGCGGGCCGTTGGCCGAACGGGTGCTCCCGTTCAGCGTAATCAGCGGCAGCGCCAAAATCCCCAGACACTTGCGCTCGAGAACGAACTCCCCTGCCCGAAACAACGACATGCGCGAGTAGTTCTTCCCCTCGCGCTTCTCCTCCACCGAGGCAAAGCGCTGCAGCCGAACGTCCTCGCGACGGTTATACTCGCCCGTGAACTGCCCCAGCGGGTTGCGCCCCTTGCGGTCTCGCGTCACCCGCTCTTCCCGATAGGCGGCTGTCCTCCGAAAACGCTCCCTCTCTCGCACGATCACTTGAGCCGTGTGCTGCACCCAGTCCAGATGCAACGCCAGCGCCCCGACGATCTCGAAACCGCCGCAGGAGGTAGCGATTCTCTCCGGTTCCTGGGGTCGTGGCCACTCGACCGATTCGCCGGCCCCCTTCAGAAAACGGCTCACGGTGGATGGGTCCACCTCTATTCCCAGCGCGCTTTCCAAGGACTCGCACATTTGCCGCAGACTCAGCCGCGGATTCGTCTGGTGAACTCCCCGGAGAAACCCCTCCGCATCCGCCGTCAGCTTTCGGTGATTTCCCTGGCTGCGTCCATCTCTGAGGCCATCCAGACCTTCTGCCGCCAATCGGGCCTTGTATCGGAAATACTGCGGCCGGCTGAAAGGGACCGAGTGTCTTCGAAAGTATTCGTCCACCGACAAGCACGAGTTGGAAATCTTTTGCACGATGGAAGCGATCTTGTTTGGCTCCACGGTGTCCCTCGCTCATGCCAGAGATGTTGGCGCATACTTCGCAACTGAGCATAGGGTACCAGAAAGTATCTGTCAATTGCAAGAGAATTCTCTTTAGCCGATAGTCATGTATTTCGGGTTTCTGACCTTCT
>VGSG01000195.1 GCA_016875095.1 Deltaproteobacteria bacterium | reverse complement strand
CTTGGGTTCTGCCCGGGGTTCGGCTTGGGTGGAGTTCTCTCGATTCATAGCGATCCGGAGGAGCAAAAACCGCCTAAAGGACAAATGGACTTAAGGGCTTCGTTTCCTAATTTAGGCGCCGTATGTCGGGGGGGGATTGGTGCGGCTGGAATCCCCGGATCTAGTCCGGGGCAAGCTCTGCCTGTCGTTCCGTAATAGACAGGCGAGACGCCTGTCACACCAGAGCCCTGTTTACGACGCGTACTTATGCAACCGAGCGCTGAGCCTTCAGCCGCCCGGGCCTTTCATTAGGACACGTCAATAATCTCGTAGGTTCGGAGGCCGTTGGGCGTCTTGACCTCCACCACGTCCTCCGCCTGTTTTCCGATGAGCGCGCGCCCGAGGGGAGATGTGACGGAGATGGTCCCGCGGCTTATGTCGGCTTCGTCTTGTCCCAGGAGCTGGTAGCTTTTCTGCTCGCTGGAGTCCACGTCTTCCAACGTGACTGTTGCGCCGAATACAATCCTGTCGGTGGCTTGCCGATTCCGCAAATCAATCACTTCACACGTGGCCAGCCGCTCCTGAAGGTCACGGATGCGCGCGTCGAGCAAGCCCAGTTTTTCCTTGGCGTACGTGAATTCCGCGTTTTCCGACAGGTCGCCATGACCGGCCGCGATCTCAATCTCTTTGGTCACTTTGGGCCGTTCCACACGCGCCAAGCGATCCAGCTCTTCTTTGAGTTTCCGATGTCCGTCCAGGGATATGGGCCGCTTGCTCACACTCACACCTCGTTCTTAAGTCTCTCACAACAACAAGTTATAATCATTGCCAAAAGTTGTATCCGATCCGAGGCCCCCGAATCCGTCATTCCTGCGGAAGCAGGAATCCAGTCTTTCTAATCCCGCGTTCAGCGCGGGACTGGACCCCGGCTTTCGCCCGGGTGACGGGTAATGAACAGCGTTCTTCCTTTGGCAACTACTTTAGGAATTCAGCCATCATACACCACTTAAAAATCCCGGGGAGGGATTCACTTCCCACGGGATCGGAAGGTGCGCGGCGAGACGATTTCCTGTCCTCACTATGTTCTTGTACCAGACTTACGATCCGTGGTCAACAGCTCAAGGGAGCCTTTGGAAGCATCGGAAAATGCCGGAATGTATGATCGGCCACTCCTGGTGGAATAGGCGTTCAAATAAGCAATAAGCGCTGGGATAACAAACGCTTACCACCCTCCCCCTTCCCCCTCCCATCAAGGGAGGGGAGTTGTAAAACCCTCTCCCCTGGCGGGAGAGGGGAGGGTGAGGGGGAGTTCGGAATACTTCTCAGCATCTCAGATGAACGCCTATGGGCATGTCGCCTGTTAGGCATAGACATATGCCACCAGCGCGCATTGAATAACGGAAACCACGAGAGTAGCGCAAAGAAGCAACAACGAGGGGAAGGTCTTGAACTCGGTCCGACCTCGGAGGATAAAGGTGAGGTGTATGGCAAAGGCCGCAATACCCGAAATTCCCAGCGCGGCGGACAGCAAGAGGCCTCCGGACGATTGTCGGGCCGTGAGCGCCGCTCCCCACACAATGAGAAAAACCAGAGGCAGATGTATCGCGAGGAACCCCGCAATACCCCCGGGAAGCCGAAACAGCTCCCATTCCCGCCAATACGCGGAGTCGATTTCGTGCGTGATCAGGAGGGTCGCATTGATGAGGTAGATCCAGAGCAGCGCATCCCACATGGTGTCACCCCTAGGGAGGCTATGAACCGGGTGGCCGGGACGTCATACGTCCCGGTCGCGAAGCGACAGGAAGCGTCCGCCGCCACATCCTGCAGGTCATGCCTCTATACACGATTAGCCCTTTCGCACGTCTAACGCTTCTTGCGCTTTCCCGTCCTGCGTCTTGGTGGGACGGCCCCGCGTTCCGCGCGGGCTGCCCGTCATTCGCCGAACTCCTCATCCAAATCCTCGATCAAATCCGGACGGTCGATGCTCGCCCATGCCTCGCGAGCCTTGGTCACATGGTC
>VGSG01000194.1 GCA_016875095.1 Deltaproteobacteria bacterium | reverse complement strand
TCAGATACGAGAATCATATCAATATGTTCGTGGCCTTCTTCCAGGTGGCCTGCATCATGATAACCTTGAGAAAATGTCTATGAGGTTTTGCAACCAGCTCGAGGTGAAGTTCCGCAGGAAAGATAGGACGGAAATCGATTGCCTCCTGACATCGTCTGTAAGGCGCGATAAGGACGGCGCGGTTATCGGATATCAGGGAATCATACGCGACATTACTCAGCAGAAACGGATGGAAGAAGCTAGGCGCAGAGATCAACAATTCCTGGAAGCCGTCCTTGAGAACATCGACGACGGTATCGTGGCGTGTGACTCTGAAGGGGTGCTGACTCTCTTCAATCGAGCAACCCGTGAGTTCCACGATCTACCACAGGAAGCAATGCCGTCCGGGGAGTGGGCGGATCACTACGATCTGCGTTACCCTGACGGCACAACTAGGATGAGAGAGGAAGATATTCCTCTGTACAGGGCCTGGAAAGGCGAGAAAGTTCAAGATGTCGAGATGGTGATCGCTCCGGAGCATGCGCCTGCCCGTACACTCTTGGCGAGTGGGGGCCCTCTATTCGAACCTGACGGAAGACCCTTGGGAGCCGTTGTGGTGATGCACGACATCACCGACCGCAAGGCTGCGGAAGAAGCTGTACGGCAGAGGGAAGCTATATTGAGAAGCCTTGTGGACGGCAACCCGGAGTCACTCTTTATGATGGATACCGAAGGAATTGTCTTGATTGCCAATGAAGAATTGGCTCGGCGGTTCGGAACAACGGTGAGCGAAATCGTCGATTCCTGCTTGTATGATCGCCTCCCGCCGGATGTCGCTCACAAACGAAAAGAACACATACAGGAAGCCATCCGCACGAGCAAACCGGTTCGCTTTGAGGATACCCGTTTTGGCAGGACGATAGACAATCATGTCCAACCCATCCTTGACCGGCAGGGAAACGTGGACAGTCTTGTCGTTCTCGGCATAGACATCACGGACCTCAGAAAAGCGGAACAAGTTCAGAGGCGCTTAGCAACAGCCATTGAGCAATCGGCTGAATCCATACTCATAACCGACAGCGACGGAGTGATCCAATATATCAATCCCGTTGTGGAGCGGATCACCGGTTTTGGCAGGTCGGAGATCATTGGAAACAATCCTCGGATCTTTCAGAGCGGCGAGCATGACAGCGCTTTTTATGAAGAGTTATGGAAGACCATTACAGCCGGAGAGGTCTGGTCAGGACGGTTCGTAAACAAGAAGAAGGATGGGACCCTCTATCACGAGGATGCTACCATATCGCCGGTGCGAGACGCCTCCGGGAAGATCGTTAATTTTGTCGCGGTGAAGAGAGATGTCACTGAGCACTTGGAACTCTCCAGGCAGCTTTTCCAGGCTCAAAAGATGGAAGCAATCGGAACCCTTGCCGGAGGTGTGGCCCACGATTTCAACAACCTCCTTACCGTGGTCATGGGGTACTCGGAGCTGCTTCTCTCTGAGAAGGACGAACGAGACCCCTCGTATGAGGATCTCCGGAAGATAAGCGATGCGGCGCACAAGGGCGCGGATCTGGTGCGGCGATTACTCGCATTCAGCAGAAAGTCCGAGATGAAACCCTGCTCCCTTAATCTGAACCATCAAATCGAGCAACTCAAGAAGATGTTGACCAGAACCGTCCCCAGAATGATCGCAATAGAGTTGAACCTTGCCGATGATCTATCCCGAGTGAATGCCGACCCGACCCAGATGGATCAGGTTCTCATGAACCTTGCCGTGAATGCGAAAGACGCCATGCCCGAAGGAGGCAAGCTCACCATCGAGACCTCAAACGTTATTCTGGACGACGAATACGCCCGGACGCTTCTCGAAGCCAAGCCGGGGGAATACGTCCTTCTGAGCGTATCGGACACCGGGCACGGTATGGACAGGGAAACGCTAAGTCACATATTTGAGCCTTTCTATCCGGAATTATGCGGCGGTCTTGCCATTTGGAGCGTTTTGACACCCATGAGGGGTGCCGGGATACCTTGGCTGACCCCATTCAGGTGTCCGTCGAGTGCCCCACGCGACCCGAAAGAGGCAAAACCGT
>VGSG01000193.1 GCA_016875095.1 Deltaproteobacteria bacterium | reverse complement strand
CCCGCGCTCCCCTGCACCTCCGCTCCCTTGCTCAGTTGATAGGGGCTACTCCGGCCGTCTTACGGTCTTACCGCCTCACGGTATGCGCTGCGGAAGCGGGCATAGGCTAACTTCCAGTCGCCATTGTTGTAATGATTCACCGCTGCCTGAAATTCAGCCTCGGCGTTGTGGACGCTCTGGCCAGCGAGCCTGTTCATGTCAATGGCGCTCCGCACCGTATCGCTGATCAGCTCCAGCAGACCGCAGCCGGCGATGACCTCAGGGGCGAACCGATCCGTCCGTTGAAGTGTTTCGAGGTCGGTTGAGATACAAACCGATCTCGGAAGCGCGAAAGACGCAATTGGGCCATCCTTCGGTGAGGCCAGGTTGGCCGCCATGCGCGAGGCCAGCTCGCTGTTGCGGAAGTTGAAGAGGAAATGGTCCATGGTGTTGAACCTGGTAGTGAGACCCCTATCGTGATCATGGAGGTCGGCGTGGATGATCCCTATATTCGTGTAAGCGGCCCCAAGTTCTGCACCATCAACCGTCCCATTGCAGAATTCGAAGCCTTCGTATACAGCTTCGAGCAACAAGGCGATTCCCTTGACAATCCCCCAACCAATACAGCCAGGCGCGCTTGTCCCAACGCATCCGGCTGGAGCTGTAGGCGCGGTGCCAAGACTCCCCTCACACCCGATGGTGTCTAAAATTTTCTCAACCGTCGCGAGTGCGGATTTCACTATGAAAAGCCCGAGCATGAGCCCGTGGGGATACCGCCACTTCGGACATCCCACATTTGTAGCATACTCAGGTGGCTCGAGGTCCCCGGCGGCTTTGTTGATATCCTCGTGGTTCTTATGCGTAATACCGGGCGTAGGGGTGGTCACAGGGGTGGGAGTAGGGATGGTCGTAAAGGAGCTCAGCGACGGCTGGCCCTGCCCCTCACCCGGTTCCTTTTCTGAAGCGAGGATCAGAGACTTCAGAGCCTTGACACTCTGCTGAAAAGGCTCGTAGTCGTCACCAAACGCCTCACGGACCACATTGAGCTCTTCAGGCGTGAGAGCTTGAATCAACTGCCGGCTCGGCAGCGCGGGAGGCTCCTGGCCGGTGACCTGCGCATAGTATTGCGCATAGTATTGCGCACAGGGATACAGTTCCTCGAGTATGTCCCGGAGGTCCAGGAGATCGCGGCGGATATCCTCCATCGCCTCGGGCTCTGGACGGCTCTCAGCGCTCGGCCCGTTGGCCCATCCAGGGAGATCACCCCAGGCCCCCTCCACCGTGGGCGTGGGAGTTGGGGTTGGCGTCGCTGTTGGCGACCCCTGGTCGGCAGAGGTAGCTATGGGCATCACTGGAGTAAGAACGAGTACTATGAGTAGAAATACAACGCCCAGCTTGTTCATTTTTTATATCCTCCTTCTCGTGCTTCGCCCTACGGCCCCCCCAATTTCTGGTAAGCGCTGCGGAAGCGGGCATAGGCTAACTTCCACGCGCCATTGTTGTAATGATTCACGGCGGCCTGAAACTCGGTTTCGGCGCTGGTGACATTCTGGCCAGCAGTCTTGTTCATGTCAATGGCACTCTGCACCGTATCCCTGACCAGCTCCAACTGACCGCAGCCGGCTATGACCTCAGGGGCGAACGGTTCCGTCTGTTGAAGTGTTTCGAGGTCGGTTGAGATACAAATGCGTCTCGGCAAGGCCAACAGCGCGTGCGGCTCATCCTCGGGTGAGGCCAGGTTAGCCTCGATGTTCAGCCGCAGGTTAAGGTTGCGGAAGTTGAACAGGAATTTGTCGGTCGTATTGAACCTGGTATGGAGGTTCCCGTCGTGCATGGCCAAGTCAGCGTGGACGATCTTCGTATCCTCGAAGAGGGCCTGGATCGTAGCAGAGTCAACCATACCGTTGCAAAGATCAAAGCCGTCACGTACCGTTTCAATGCCGAAGATGATACAGTCGAAAACTTTTTGTACTATACACTGGGCTGGGTCCTGCGGGTTTAAGCCCAGGACGATAGTTTTTTCGCATTAAGGTAAAAGTGACACGAACACAAACTTGTGGTATCATGGGCCGCGACCAACAGCACAAAAGGAGGTCGGCGGTCCATGGCCAAGACAACCAAGCACT
>VGSG01000192.1 GCA_016875095.1 Deltaproteobacteria bacterium | reverse complement strand
GTCCGGAATGTCCAGCGCGCCCATTCCAAATAATAGGAGCAAGAGGCTGTTGAGAGCGAAGATTGAGGAAAGACAGGGATGTGAGTGCGGAGCGGTGATGTTCGAGCCGTGAGGTACGATGGCAGGTTGTCGTTGAAGGCAGGCTGGTTCGGGCTGGAGGGCCTGCTACGCGTGAAGCTACGAGGAAGGGATGAATCGTATCTGCTGGCGCGGCGGCGGCTGTAAAGGATCGATGCGGACGTAAGTCAGGCTATATCGGAGGATTTCAGTGATTTTGATATCGGTGAGCTTGCGGCAGGCGGAAGTGAAACGCCTGAGGATACCATTGATGAGCAGTTGAGCGAAGATATACGCCACCTGCATGATCAGATGGTAATTCTGAGACGCCGTATCGTTGGCGCAGAAAGCGTGCTCAAGCCCGAACCCGCCGTTCTTCTCGACATTGAAAACATTCTCTATGGCGTTGCGTTTGCGGCCGCCTTGATTGGCGATGGCATGCACCGTATTGTGAGCGAGAGGGAAATTCGTGACCCATGCCCACAGAGTTGCGGCAGAGGAGCTGATTTCTCCGGCGAACAGAACCTGAAACGTATGTTTGCCGAACGGGATCTGGTTGGTCCATCGCAGTGTTTGCTGGACACATCCATCTTCGCCGTAACGCATTCCTTGGGAGACATGAGAAGGGCTCATCATCATGGTCTGGACCGCTTCATCCCATGCGATGGGTTGGCGTCCCTCCCGGAGTGTTGCGATGAACATCCATTCGTATTGTTCACACAAATCGAACACGGAATGCACCGGATAGAGGCCGTCTAGCGCAAGGCAGAGAGCTTGCCGCGGAAACTCAGCCTTCAGCCGCTTGGCCAATCGTCGGAATGCATTCAACTCGCAGTCTTCCTTTTCGAGTATTGGATCGCGTACATTCACGAATTCGGTCATTAGCGGGAACATCGTTCCTTCAGGGCCGACCAGCTTGGCTTCCACGACATACCGGTAGCGCGCGAGCTTCCCTGGAGTATCGCGCCCCCGATCCTGCAGTGTGCCGTCAATCACCACCAGCCGCCAACGGCCCAACAACCTCGCATCGTCGAGCATGCGCATCTGTATGAGACGGCGCACCATGAGCAAAGGGATCCCAGCCACAGCATCAACAGGAATCCTTGAGGCATGATGCGTGGTGTTGCCGGTGCATGTCACCGTGCGACGCGTGCCAAGGCGATCCTCGTCCCATTCCTCGGCACACAATCGCAGCAGATTTTCCGGCAATTCCCCGCTGTTGCGGTCCCCGTCAAAGGCATTACGGGTTCCATGACGCAACAGAAAAGTCAGGATCATCTGCCACCAAAGATGAGGACCGGAATATACGCACATATCCTGCCGTCTCGGATCAGGCAATGCGTCCAGCCATCTGTTCATGTCTGGAAAGCAGCGACTGGCAACTCCTGCTAATTGCCGTCCGAATGATGTGCCGTCCGGTGCCGGCCCCGGCTTTCGGCCCGCCGGACGGCGACATGCCGCCGAATGATCGCCAGACTCTCGTTGGTGATGCGTCGAATCAGCTTCTTTAGATGCTTGAACTCTTTCGCCCATTGCTGAACCTCCGTCACCAGTGTCACGGGCACGTACACAGTCCGGGTCTTTCCTTTCTGTTTGAAGGTCAGTTGCCACGCAGGCGGTTTTCGTCCGGGACGCCTGACCTTGGACAACGTTCCTTCCACAAACAGACCGACCTCTCCGAGTTGCCGCAGATAGGCATCCCGGAGCCGATGATGCCGGCTTCCGCCGGGCGCTGGTGATTTATTCATGCGGCTAAGGTATACTACTTAGCCCTCTGACGCAACAAAAAAAGCATTCCGAAGAATCTTTTTTCTTCTCACGCTTGAGAATTCGCCAGTTTTCCTCTCCAACTCGCTCTATCCTGCCTCATAAACAACCCGAAAAATGTCTGATTTGGAATTGGAGACGAGTCCCCATAACCCGCGACAAGAGTCAGTACCTCTTCACAAGGTGGCCCGCGAGCTCCGCGCGCGGGCAGTCACTACTACATAGACTTTATCTTCTCTTTCCCGATCTGCACGTCGGGGTGGCCCGCGAGCTCCGCGCGCGGGCAGTCACTACT
>VGSG01000191.1 GCA_016875095.1 Deltaproteobacteria bacterium | reverse complement strand
CACGGCGCTTTACCAGACCCTGGATCCTGACGGCGAATCGGCAAGATTCGTCGACGAACTGATCCAGGCGGCGCGTGAAATACAGGCCAGGTGGGAAGAATCGGAGGAATGGGAAAGCCGTAAGCACCTCGCATTCGTGGAAATCAACAATGTGGTCGAGCGTCTCAACCGATCGCGGCTGATTAGACCCGAAGACCTGGGGCGTTTCCAACACTGGCAAAATCCCGCGTGGATGATACTCACCACCATACCGGTGATTCCGCCCGATCTGAGGCCGCTTGTGCCGTTGGATGGAGGCCGTTTTGCCACCTCCGACCTCAACGACCTCTATCGCCGCGTCATCAATCGAAACAACAGGCTCAAACGGCTCAAAGACCTCAACGCGCCGGAGATTATCCTCCGCAATGAGAAGCGCATGCTCCAAGAAGCCGTGGACGTGCTCTTCGACAACGGGCGTCGCGGCCGGGTGATCACCGGGCCCAACAAACGGCCTCTCAAGTCGCTCTCAGACATGCTCAAGGGTAAGCAGGGCCGATTCCGCCAGAACCTCCTTGGCAAGCGAGTTGATTATTCCGGCAGATCCGTCATCGTGGTCGGTCCCGATCTTCGCTTGCATCAGTGCGGCTTGCCAAAACGGATGGCCCTGGAGCTCTTCAAGCCGTTCATTTACAACAAGCTCGAGGAACGGGGTTATGTCACCACTATAAAGAGCGCGAAAAAACTGGTGGAAAAGGAAACCCCAGAGGTGTGGGACATCCTCGAGGACGTGGTCAAGGAATACCCTGTGCTCCTCAACCGCGCCCCTACCCTGCATCGTCTGGGGATCCAGGCGTTCGAGCCCGTGCTGATCGAGGGCAAAGCCATTCAGCTCCACCCGCTGGTTTGCACCGCGTTCAACGCGGACTTTGACGGCGATCAGATGGCCGTGCACGTTCCGCTCTCCGTAGAGGCTCAGGTCGAGGCGCGGGTGCTCATGATGAGCACGAATAACATCCTGTCACCTGCTCACGGCAAACCCATCATCGTCCCCACCCAGGATATCGTGTTGGGGCTCTATTACCTCACCCGAGAATCGGCAGACCCGGAACTGGAGAAGAGACAGCGCCTTTTCTCAGATCCCGCTGAAGCCCGCATTGCTTACGATTCCAAGGTGGTGGACCTGCACGAGAAGATCCGGGTCCAAATGGAAGGTGAAACCGTGCAGACCACCGTCGGTCGGGTATTGCTCCGTGAAATCGTCCCCGAGGAGATCCCCTTCAGGGTCATCAACCGGGTGATGAAGAAGAAGGAGCTCGCCAACCTGATTGATGAGGCATACCGCAGGTGTGGTGACAAGCAGACCGTCATTCTCGCGGACCGTCTCAAGGACCTTGGTTACTACTACGCCACCAAGGCCGGCATCTCCATCTGCGTTGATGACATGAAGATTCCCGACGCCAAGAAGGAGATCCTGGAACGAGCCCGCGAAGAAGTGCTGGAGATCCAGAATCAATACAAGGAAGGTTTGATCACCGACGGTGAACGATACAATAAGGTGATCGACATCTGGGCCCGGGCGAATGAGGATATTTCCGAAAAGATGATGAGCGGTCTCCGCACCATGAGCGTCCACATGGAAGACGGCGCGGAAAAGAAGGTGGAGAGCTTTAACCCCATCTACATGATGGCCGACTCCGGGGCGCGGGGAAGCACCCAGCAGATCCGGCAGCTTGCGGGTATGAGAGGCCTTATGGCCAAGCCCACCGGAGAAATCATCGAAACCCCGATTGAGGCCAACTTCCGTGAAGGCCTCACCGTGCTGCAGTACTTTATCTCCACCCACGGCGCGCGCAAGGGCCTAGCTGACACGGCCCTAAAAACGGCCAACTCCGGATACCTCACCCGTCGTCTCGTGGACGTGGCCCAGGAAGCGATTATCTCCGAGAGAGACTGCCACACCTTGGACGGGATTACCATGTCCTCTCTGGAGGAGGGCGGCGAAATCATCGAGCACGTGGCCGACCGCGTGCTGGGACGCGTCGCGCTCGAAGATATCGAGCACCCCTTCACCGGCGAGACGATCGTCCGAGCAAACGAAGAAATTACCGAGGACCATCAAGAAAAGATCGCGGAAGCCGGC
>VGSG01000190.1 GCA_016875095.1 Deltaproteobacteria bacterium | reverse complement strand
GTTTCCGGGGTCTGTCTTGAGCCCGCAAATCATATCACCCTTTCCTTGCGGGGGCCAGCCCACCGCTCCGGCTGGGCTTGAAAGCCCTGTGCGGCCGTCCGAAACCGCTTTGCGCGGCATTCGGGCGCCGCGAAGCCTCACCATCGGAGAGGCGCCGATTCTTCCCGCACTCCGCAAGCATAAGGGCCTGACAGAAGGACGTGCAGATAGGAAGGATTCTCTCGAGCTGGACGGTCGAGGAGTGTAGTTCCGACCTTACCTGGAGCGATTCCCGGAAATCTGGCGGGGATTCCAGTTCCGTCGGTTGCTCCTGGACTGGTTAGGCTGGTTCTTTCCCTTCATCAGGCAGTCCCACGAACAGTACCCGTAAGCCGAGTAAGTCATAGATTGAATGACGTTGTACTGTCGTCCGCAGTTCTTACACCTTTGCAATGTGCAATCCTCCCTCGCCGCATTGGCGGCCTCGTTCCGAGTTGTTACCGATTCGAACCCCTGTTCGGACGGGATATGGATATCTCTTGCTCGACCTCGCCGCGAGCGATTGCGACAGACTAGCTCCCCCCATCTCAACGGGGTATGCGGGCGCTCTTGCTGAAAAGAGCATCCATAACAAGCTCTTACCTTATCGCTGTGGAAAACGCCTTTCCGCGCAGCCCGCGTTCAGGCTTCTCAAGAGGACATTCCACAGGGCTTGCCTAGAGCCTTTCGTCACTTCGCCATTGGTGCGCGCTCACGCCACGCGTGGCTGCCACACCCGCGCACATACTAAGCGCCCCTCAAATCTGTCTCGTGGGTCGGTGGAGGCCCCGCAACGAGGCTTCCTTACAGCTCCCGCGGCCTTCATGGCGTGGCCGCTTCCATCCACTCTGTAGCCATTCCGTGTATGTTACGCGGCAGTCCCTCCATTCAATTCCACTGCGCCTTGCTCACACGCGAAAGACTGCCGATCAAGAGGCAACCTATTCCTTATAGCTCAACGCCGCGTTCCAGCGTTCCCCTGCCACCAATTACTTTGCCGAGATTTGGATGAAAAGCTGCTTTTCTCTTCTTCTCGGACTCTGTGCAGTTGTTCCGAGTCCTTTTACTCAAGGACACTTGAATCGGTCAAGAGGTTCTTGCGCGGAGAAAAGAATCGCGATCAGCCCGCTCATAATAAATATCTGATCCCACTCGTATCGAAGGAGGCCCACCTCGAAAACGGTAGAACAAACCAATTACTTGGAATTTCCGAGCACTACTACCGAGCGGCTCTTGACAGGGTCTTTCGGCGACAACCGAAGACGTTCAAACACTTCATAACATGGTCACCCCGGGAAGTCAAACACGGTTTTCTTGGTAAGCGCGACGATTCAGTTACACGGCGCGCCGAATCCGCTCCCCTGGTTGCGCCCGCCGGTCGTCGCCGCGGAAATCTCCCCGTCTCTCCTTTAAGAAAAGGGGCAAAGACGTCATACAGCCTTCCCAAGAGGGACCGAAAGGGATTTCCCCCTCGGACAACTGAAGACAACCCGATCAAATCGATTCATTTTTGACTTTTCGGCCGCATTTCTTTATGCTGACCCATTCCGCAGAGAGGCTCATGAAAGGACCCGACATCCCAGTTCCTGTGAAACTGTGTGTCGTGCTGATTGCGTGTAGCGCACTCGCGGCCTGCTCCGCGGTAAACTTCATGCGCGGAGGCATATATAGGGACCTCAACGAAGACCTCACCATCGTGCGCCTCACGGAACAGCCACAGAGGTTTCTGGACAAACAGATCGTCTTTTCGGTTCGTTACTACAAGAAAGGAGAACTCCCCTGTCCTCTCGGCGAGGACTACACAAATTTTATTATAGCCGATCGAGTGAGCTATATTACGCTGAACAAGGTGTGGATCAAGAAAGACAAGGCGGCCATTCTAGGCTCTCTCAAGGAGATGGAAACCGTCGTCATGAAGGCTCGTGTCTTCAAGGTGGACGAAGCCAGAGATCCCAATCTGGAAGCTCTCGAAATAGTACGGGAATAAGCAAGGTCACAGAGGCTTTGAACGAATAACCCTGTCAGGCGCAAGGATCTGCACGGAGCCAGGAGAAGATTTTGCCTAAGATACTTGTCACGAGCGCCCTTCCCTATGCGAATGGCGACATCCATATCGGCCACCTCGTGGAATATATCCAGACG
>VGSG01000189.1 GCA_016875095.1 Deltaproteobacteria bacterium | reverse complement strand
GTCGGCGGCAGAAAGATGGTGGGCGGAGCCCGCCCTACCGCTCTCGCGTTGTTGGGTTTCGGTTATACGCCCATAGCCGCCGCATCGCCGGAATCCCGCGCCGGGTGTTGTCTTCGGCCGGGGCCACGCCAAGCGCCAGCCGTAGGGTGGGCTCCGCCCACCGATTTCAGCCCTCACATGGGGCTAAAACCCGCAACTGGACCGGGAGCAAGAGCCCGCCGCCGTCGAGAAAGGAAATCCCTTAATGGCGGAAGCCGGCCGCGGGACGTAGGGAGTTGTGTGAATATTTTCTATTGCGGCATAGTTCTGAAGGAGATCAACGATGAATGCGGATATTCTGAAGGGTAAATGGAATAAGATCAAAGGCCAGGCCAAGAAGAAATGGGGCAAGCTGACGGACGACGACCTCGACAAGGTCGAGGGCTCGCGCGATGAGCTGGTCGGCGTGATCCAGGAGAAGTACGGCAAGAGCAAGGACGCCGCCGAGAAGGAAGTCGATGACTGGGAGAGCAAGCCGTAAGCGGCGAAACGAGTCCGCAGATTGCACCGATCTTCACAGGCTTTCCGGGAGAGGGCGGAGGACGGCAAGCACCTGAGACCCTTCGCGATCGTGGCGTCTCGACGCGGGATACAACCCTCTCCGTGGTCGCGGCCCGGAATCCGTGTAATCTGCGATGCCCCACTGCCGGCGCAGGGGCAAGGGCATGGTTCAGAACCGCGCAACCCCTTGTTCGATCGGCCGAGTGGTCCCATGCAACGGCGGGCGTGTTTGGAGTGACGCCGCAAGGCTTCTCTTCGTAGGTCGGGCGTCCTCGCCCGATTTTCGGCCAGCGGGGATGCGGTCCCCAAACAGCCGGTAGGGTGGGCAAATTCATTTTGCCCATGCCGCTCGCTGTAGCCGCAACCAGAGACCAGTGAGCCACAGATTGCGCAGAGCCGCCCAGCCCGGCCTTCGGCCCAGCCATCGCCTCGTCCGCGCCGTCGAGAAGAGAGACCTGGGTCCGGCCCTACTCGATTGGGCAGGTCCCCTTTTGCGGGCAGATCATCTCGATCGCCTTGCCCCGGTGGAAGACGATCCCATGGCGGCCCTCGCCCAGGCTCACTCGCTTCTTGAGGCTCATCCGCTCCATCTGGCGGATGGTTTTCGGAAAGAAATGGGCCTCATAGCCGCAATCGCAACGGTACGACGATATGTCTATTTCACTCGCCATAAGCACCAACACCACTACCGGCTTGTCATGGGACCATCATAACGGGCAAATCCCAAAATTCCAAGATCCAAGCACCAAATCCCAAACAAATCCAAATATCGATTTGTCTACGGCCCACGTTATGTACTTCGCCTTGTAAGCCCGTGTTATCCTGCCCGGCGCGAGATCCTGACACAAGCGATCCAACGCCCGGTAGAGTTCGACAACTTCAGTGGGTTTCCCCATTGTGTGGTGACTCTCAGTATACTCTGATCCCTTCCGTTCCTCGTGCCGTTCTGCTCGGGCTGCCTTCGATTCTACACCGCTTGAAGCCGGCTCACTCGCATGCCATATGCGCGCGAGTGCCTGTTGGATCTGCGCCGGGGTGACAGAAGCATCATTGACCGTCTTTCGGACAAGGCGAACAAGACTGCCGGGGGGCGGAGTGAAGAGGCGGTCGAGCGCTTTGCGGACTTTTCCCGTGGTGAAAATCTCGGTCCCCAGACGGTCCAACACACCTGCCGCAAGGGAATCCTTTGAGAGACGATGGAGTTGGGCTGCTATCTGTTCAATAGACAACCCCTCCGACTCGCGCGGCGCAATAGACGCCTCAAAGAGCAGTTTCTCCGGTGCGCTCGCCCGCTCAGAAGCTCTGTACACCTTGTACCGAATTCCATTGGTCAGCACGCACCACTCAATGCCATCATTGGCGGCATAGCCCACTACTTGAGTTATGGACTTGACGTCGTCCAGAGGGTCTTCAAGCGGTTTTGCCTCAACCAACAGAACGACCTTGCGGTTGATCTTCATGGCATAATCCACCGACTGGGCGTCGACTGTCGGATACTCAAGCTCAACCTCATCGGGATCGCGCACATCCCAGTTAAGTGCTTGAAGTAAGGGGTCAATGAATATCGTTCTAGTCGGGTACTCCTTCATACCCTTCCCACGATGCCTATCCAGTTGTACACGCAGAGCTTCGATACACCTTGTGATTGCCTTCATAGTCTCTCCTCAGATCAAGCAGGGACATGCCAGGAATCGCCCGCCTATTGAGCCG
>VGSG01000188.1 GCA_016875095.1 Deltaproteobacteria bacterium | reverse complement strand
TTTCACGTCGGCGCGGACTTGAATATGGTCACGTTCCGCACCAGCAATTCACTCGGCACGTCCATCGGTCTGCCACAATACAACGACGCGCTCGGCACATACCGGGACATCCGCATTGGCGTAGGTGGTGGGTATCAACTTAAAAGAACTCTCACGCTGGAAGCGGACGCCGGTTACTCAGTGAGCCGCCAGATAGATTACACGCGGATTGACGAGCGAGTGAAGTTCGACCCCGCGCCCTATGTCCATATCAACCTACGTTGGAGCTTTTGAAGCACTATGACGACAGACATCGCCCTCAAGACACTCTTCGGCGAGCGCGCAAAATACGAGATGCTCGTGAGCGGTAATTGCTTCGCAACTATCCTGATGACGCAAGGGCTGGCGTTGTTTTTCGGGATTCTCGATTTTTGCTACGCGACAGCCACGAACATTCGCGCGCCGTGGGAAGGTGCATACCAAACACAGGAAGCCCTTCCCGGTCCTCGGGCTCTTGCGTTGCAGCGAGTGCGGCGGCCATCACCGCTGAGGGGCAGAAGTGCCATCACTACTACCGCTGCACCAAGAAACTCGGGCCGTGCACCCAACGGTATATCGGGGAGGAGACATTTGTCCCTCAGGTAAGAGAAGCCATTCAACAGGTCGCGCTGTCCGATGGCTGGGATTCGTGCAATTAGCGAGGAAGCTGAAAAGAAGCGAAGAGTCTCAGAATTCAATGAATGGGAAATGTCTTAAAGCAGGAGTAACGCATGATTTTTCAACATAAAACTACTTTCATTAGACCTTCATCATGTCTCATTGTGGTGGTCGCGATCCTGATCCTAACTGGGTGCGCTACTGTGGGGCCTGATTATGTCCCGCCCGACACGTCGGTATCCGCAACCTGGCACACCCAGTTTAAAGGGGGCTTGACCGCCGAGGAGATGAATCCACGGACCCTGGCAGAGTGGTGGACGACGCTCAACGACCCGGAACTATCCCGTCTGATCGATCGCGCCGTGTTGGGCAACCTCGACCTGAAGAAGGCCATGGTGCGGGTTCGCGAATCGCGCGCCCGTCGGGGTATAGCCAAGGCTGATCTCTTTCCCACTCTCGACGCTACGGGTTCTGCAAACTGGAGCCGCAGCAACAAAGATACAGGAAGCGCAAAAACCAGTGACTTTTTCGCAGCAACCTTTGATGCAGGTTGGGAGCTGGATATCTTTGGGGGCGTTCGTCGCTCTGTGGAGGCAGCCGAAGCAGACCTACAAGCTAACTATGAAGACCTGCGTAATGTGCTCGTCTCCCTGATCGGAGAAGTGGCCTTGAACTACATCGAGGTGCGCACCCTTCAGACTCGACTTACCGTAGCGGAAGCGAACCTGGGGGCGCAAAAAGAAACCTACCAATTGACCTTATGGCGGTATCAAGCGGGTTTGAGCGACGAACTGGCCATGCAGCAGGCCCGCTACAACCTTGAAAACACCCGTTCTCAGATACCAACCCTACGCATTGGACTGGAGGAGGCCATGAACCGTCTGGCAGTTCTACTGGGGGAACAGCCGGGCAAGGTCCACACAGAACTGGAAGAACGTAAGCCCACACCGGTCCCTCCATTAGAGGTCGCTATCGGTGTGCCGGCCGACGTCCTCCGGCGAAGGCCCGACATACGCAAGGCCGAACGCCAACTTGCTGCGCAGACAGCGAGGATTGGTGTGGCTGCGGCGGATCTCTACCCCAAGTTCACGTTGAGCGGATCTATCGGATTGGAAGCCCTTTCATTGAGTAACCTGTCCTCTTCAGGAAGTTGGACCCTCAGCGGCGGCCCTAAAATCACCTGGGCGATCTTCAAAGCCGGAGCTATCCGACAAAACATAGAGATACAGTCAGCCTTGCAGGAGCAGTACTTGATCGCCTATGAAGCCGCTGTGCTCAGTGCCTTGGAGAATGTTGAAAACGCACTCGTGGCCTATGCGGAGGACCAGCACAGGAGGGACGATCTACGTAAAGCGGTGGAGGCAGCCAAGAAGGCTGTTGACATGGCGCAACACAAATACCAGGCAGGCCTGACGGATTTCAGCAATGTCCTGGATGCGCAGCGCTCGCTCTTATCATTCGAGGACCAACTGGCCCAAAGCGATGGGGCCGTAACATCCAACCTGGTCCGCCTATACAAGGCCCTGGGGGGCGGATGGACATCTCTGACTCCCGATGTGAAGAAATAGCTTATGACATGGAGAGAAGAAATGAAATCAAAGATTAATTCAGAATCCGATATTGCCA
>VGSG01000187.1 GCA_016875095.1 Deltaproteobacteria bacterium | reverse complement strand
CTGATTCACACGGAGGTTTTCTTCCAGTTCTTCGGGGGAGATTCCGAAACTCGCTCCCCTGGCCCGATATTCCTGCACTGCCAATTCTCGCGCCGTTGACGTAAGAAACCACGACGTTATTTGTCGACCGAGCCATTTCAGGTGAACCACCGGCTCAATCTTGAACCGTAGAGGATCTATCTTCAGCGCTTCCTCAGACAGGCGCCACAGTTTGTCCGAATCCTTCACGATCGCGTCGTTGAGCGACAGGGCTTCTCGTCTCGTGTCGTGGGCTTCGATAATTCCGCATATTTCATCCACCAACTCCGGCGGATAGCGGACCCGATCGAGTATTCCGCGGGCGATCTTTGCGCCTTCCACTTCGTGGATCCGCTTGATGCTCTCGTCGTTTTCTCCGGGGCCGAAGGCCTGAAGGTGCAAATCCTCAGGCACACTTTTCCAGCCCACGTCGTGGAGTATGATCGCCGGTATGACTACGGACGCATCGCCCTCTTCGGCTCGGAGAAGCTTGTTCGCGAATGAAGCGGCCACGATGGTATGGATTTCGTTATCTCGCGTATCCAAGTACGGTCTAGCCAATTGGAAGATCTGCTGAAATGGCTCGATCATGGCTCGGAGCGCGCTCGTGGCCTATGTGGCCTTTTCTAAGCGGTGAATCATCTGGTATGCCTCGGGGGAAACTGATGTGAAGCGGACATTCGCCACATAGTATGGACCGTCTTGCGTGACGGAGACTACTTTGGCGTAGATCTCTCCCACGGACGAGTGTGATTCGTCATCCAGCAAGATGAGCTTCACGTCCTGCCATTGGGTGACTTCGGAAGTCAATACCACGCGAGCGGATGACGCGGAGATCTCTTCGATCCATGCGGTGGATCCGGAGAGGGCCACGGTCTTTTCATCCACCCTTTGCACCGCCACGTGAATCTTCTTAGCGAGTCTTATCCTTTTCTCTTCTTGCCGCTTGAGGCTCACCCCATATTGTCCCCGTATACCCATCACGTCGTAAAGCTTTACCGTGCCCGGCACACCTTTCATCTGCACTTGCAGCGCATCGCCCAGGTCGAGGATGTCAGCCAGCGCGTGGTAGGTCGATTCGCTTATGAGCACCTGCCCGCCGACAGTGAAGGACTGGATGCGGCCAGTCATGTTGACCTCAGACCCCACGGCGCCGTATTTGGTGCGCTTCTCAGAGCCGATGTTCCCCACCACCACCGCGCCGGTGTTGACCGCGACGCCCATTTCCAGACGAGGCAGGCCGTCTTGTTCGTTGAGCGCATTGATCTCGTCCATAGCAATCTGCATCTTGAGCGCGCAGGCTACAGCCCGAGCCGGATGGTCTTCCAGAGTTTCGGGAGCGCCAAAAAAAGCCAAGATGCCGTCACCGATGATTTCGTCGATGATCCCTCGATAATCGACCAGCACGTCCACCATACGGCCCAGATATCGATTCAGAAAGGCTATCACCTGTTCAGGATGCATGGTGGCGGTCAACGCGGTGAAACCCCGCAGATCCGACATGATCATGGAGATTTCCCGCTTCTCGCCCCCGAGACGCAATCCGTCGGACGACTCCAGCAGGCGATTGACCACTTCCTTGGTCAGGTAACGGCCGAAGGTGTCCCGTATAAAATCCCGCTCCTTGAGGCCTTCAGTCATGCGCGTGAACGCCTGGGCCAACTGTCCCACTTCGTCGCGGCTGCGGATGTCGGAGAGGTTGATGTCCAGGTTGCCGCCGGCAACTTGCACGGTGGCCTGAGCTATACGCCTCAACGGCCGGGCGAAGGATCTGGCCACAAAAAGACTTACCATGAAAAGAAGAGCCATTCCCACGAGGGCCATAAGGACCGTCTGCTGGTGCAGGCTCGTCACATCCGCAAGCAACTCGGCCTTGGGGAATATCGCTCCAACGGACCAGCGCACCGCGGAAATCGGCGCATACGCCAGGAATGCTTCTCCGACCGGGGGCACCGACCCGATGTCTACGAACCCGGAGTTCTGATGGATCATAGCTCGCCCGAGCCGCCGCAACCTGGGCTCTTTCAGCTCTTCCGCAAGACTGAATATGGACTCCCGCATGATCATTTTGGGTTGGGGATGGGTCACAAACGCGCCTGTTTCAGAGACGATGAAGCAGAAACCGGTCGTTTCGATTCGGATGGAAGAGACGAGGCGCGCGAGCCATTCAAGCGAAACGTCGGCAGTGACGATACCGCGCAACTCTCCTTTCGTCCCCTGGGCGTCACGTTCGTAAAAGGGGCACGAGAAGGTG
>VGSG01000186.1 GCA_016875095.1 Deltaproteobacteria bacterium | reverse complement strand
GCTTTTCGCCTCTTGCACGCTGATTACCGGTTCTCTTGCAGCATGCCTGATGTTCTTTCAGGCCACCAGGAAAACCTACCCCGGCTTTGGTTCTTGGACTGTCGGGGTTGCCATTATTGCAGCGGGATATCTTCTGTTTGGTCTGAGGGGTATGATACCCCTGTGGATTTCGATATTTGTCGGAAACCTAGCATTTCCTCTCGGTCTTCTCTTCCAACTCGCCGGAATAAGGCTATTTCTTGGATTGGCGACTAGTAGGTGGTCATATTTTACCGTTTCCGCTGGATTGGCCTTGGCTCTGGTTTTCTTTTCTTTTCAGTGGGATTCAGTTTACTGGAGAGGTTTCTGCACCTCTCTTCCCATGATTGCTATACAGTGGTACATGGCCGCTCTCCTGTTTCGCGGCCAGAGATCACCACACACCATATTCATCAAAGTTATTGGATCGCTTCTTATCTTGGGAGGATTGGTGGTCCTTGCCAGACTGGTCTGGTTTGCGTTACCTCAGTTCACAGGGATGATCTGGACCGCCGAAAGCGAGTTCGTGTTCTTTATTAGTTTCTTAACCATTCATCTTGGCGAGAGCCTTTCAATCATGATGCTGAATGCCGAGCGGTTGGAGGGCGAGATTCTCCGAGCAAATGAGGAGCTTCGTACAAGCCTTTACAGCATTGGCGACGCGGTTATTACCACCGACACCCGGGGCCAGGTCCGGCGGATGAACAGGACGGCAGAGGCTCTCACCGGCTGGCCTAATGAGGAGGCCCTCGGGAGACCTTTGGAAGAGATATTCCGCATCATGAATGAAGAAACCCGTCAGCCCTGCGAAAACCCGGTTGCAAAGGTGCTCCGGACGGGAGAGGTGGTCGGACTGGCCAACCGGACCTTGTTGATAGCGCGCGACGGTACGGAAAGAATCATCGCGGACAGTGGTGCGCCAATCAGGACCGAAAGCGGCGACACACTCGGCATAATCCTTGTGTTCAGGGATGTTACCGATAAGGCACGTGCGGAGGAGGCGCTTCTGTCCTCGGAGTCTTTTTTGAACAGTGTCATCGATCAAAGCCCTTATCCAATGTGGATTTCCGACCACCAGGGTACACTCATAAGGACCAACAGTGCCTTGAGGGACTTGCTGCACATCTCAGACGAGGAAGTGGTTGGAAAGTACAACGTTCTGAGGGACAACATTGTTGAAGAACAAGGGGTCTTGCCCCTACTAAAGGGCGTGTTTGAAAACGGTGACACTGCGCGATTCCAGATCGAGTATGACAGTTCGCAGCTCAAAGACATCCAGTTGAGACAGTCAGCTTTCGTTATCCTCGACGTAACCGTTTTCCCCATTAGGGATCCATGTGGTAACGTGACCAATGCGGTGATTCAGCATGTGGACATCACCCAACTCAAGAAGGCAGAGAGGCAGTTTCGAGAGGCGCAAATGAGGGAACGTGACATCATGGACCACTCCCCGGCGCTGATTTCGATCAAGGACCTCGAGGGGACCGTCATCTCTGTGAATCGCGCGTTCGAAGCGCTGGAAGGCCCCTCGCCGGAAGAGTTTGTGGGGAAGCGTGTGTTCGACCTGTTTCCTAGAGAAATTGCTGACCAATTGTGGGCAAACGATGTCGAAGCTCTGAGAGCGGATAGAGCCTTGCAGTCTGAAGAGAGCGTCTACCACAGGGACGGAGAGTTGCATACGTACCTGACTGTCAAATTTCCTCTTAAGAATGAAAAGGGGGTTGCCTATGGAACATGCGCCATTTCAACGGATATAACAGAACGCAAGAAAACGCAGGATGCTCTTCGTGCCAGCGAGGCCCGATATCGTGGCCTGTTTGAGAATGCGCCCTTGATGTATGTCATCACCCGTAATGAACAGGGTGTGCCCTACATTAGCGACTGCAACGAGTTGTTCCTGCAGACCGTCGGTTACCGGCGAGAAGAGGTGCTGGAAAAGCCCTTGGCGGACTTTTATACGCCCGAGTCAAGAGCGGAATTGCTGGAAGGGGGCGGGTACGCACGGGCGCTGGCCGGAGAATTCCTCATAGGAGAACGACATCTGGTGACGCGCGATGGCCGACTCACCTCGACTCTCCTCTACACTGCCAGAGAATTCGATGGTTCCGGCAATGTGATCGGAACACGAGCAATGTTCGTGGATATTACTGAACTCAAGGATGCGGAGCAGGCTCTGTTATTGAGGGACCGCGCTATAGAATCTTCTATAAGCGGCATTTGCCTCGCCGACCTTGAGGAGAAACTCACTTATGTG
>VGSG01000185.1 GCA_016875095.1 Deltaproteobacteria bacterium | reverse complement strand
TCACCCTGCCCTCTCCCGCCAGGGGAGAGGGTTTCCGGAACCCCCTCCCTCGATGGGAGGGGGAAGGGGGAGGGTGATAAGGCATTGTTAACACAGCGGCCTATTCCTTAATTTGAACGCCTATGGGAGGAAGGGGGAGGGTGGTCTTTCGAGCAAATCTCAATGCCGTTCACTATAATTTCTCTTGCCCTGTTGGGCGCCGCCGGAACTCCGCGGCGAAGGATTGAGAGAACTCCCTACGTTTGGCGAGGGTTCGTGGAGGGAGTGGCGCGCTCTTCTTCCAAGGCGTGCGGATTTGAGCCCGAAGCATCATGTAAACTTGAGCAGCGGCGCCTTCTCGCGCGATTCGAGCACCTGGTGAGAACCTTGCATTGATGTCGGGAGACAACTAGAATAGGCGCTCCCCGCGGAAGGAGGAGCATGTTCGACGACGAAGAAATCATCGTCACCGCAGACTTGAGTGAGGAATTCAGAGGCTTTGAGGAATTCTGCGTCGAGAATGCGGGCAGAGAATCCGTCTATTTGCGGATGGTCGCGGAAAAACCGCTGGAAATGGATTCCATTACCTTGGCGTTCAGCATGAGGCACTTGGTTCGACTCTCAAAAGATCTTATGGAGATGCTGCTCAAGTCCGTCACGAATGAAGATTCGCCGGATCTCGCCACGATGCTCGGCACGAAGGGGATTCAGCTCGACAAGTCCAACGCGGAAGCGCTTCGGAAGATAATCTTTGCGTTCAAGGATGCCCCCGATCAAGAATCGAGCGGCGCCTTGGCGCGCGCGTTCCAGTTGATGACCATGAGTAGACACCGTAGACGCATCAAACTAACCTTGACCGAATCTTACGCGCCCTCAGAAGAAGGGTGGCTCGCAGAGGATTTCGGTGGTGACGATTCTCTGCTGGAGACTGTTCGCTCCATTGAAAGTCCTCACTGGACGCAAACCGAGGAGACGTGATCACTATGCAGCGAGAAGATTCTCTCGTTCCCATTTCGGATCAGGGCCGGCGTGTCCTGGATCTGGTGAGGAAAGACCCGAAGCAGGCTTCGCAGCTCATGGCCGCGCTTTCGGAAGAAGAACGGGTTTCTCTGGTGAGCTATGAGGCTTCAAGGGACCCACGGCGCGCGCAGGACCTGCTCTTCTTGCTCGATGACGATAAGAGTCAGCGGGTGGTCGATAATCTGGGCGACCGGTCGCTCTTCAGGATCATGAAGGCGCAAAGTTCCACGCATATAGGTGTGCTTTCGCTGGTGGATCCGGGGCGGATGCAATCCATTCTGGATCTGGACCAGGAGCTTTTTTCCGCGAAAGGGGTCACCGATCCGCAAATCGCTTATCATTGGATGGTCAGCTTTCTGGAAGAGGACGAAGAGCATTTTGGGGAACTGCTTCGGTCCCTTGACATCAAGGTGGTGGCGTCCGCGTTTCAGGACAGGATCGTCAAACCGGGCGCTCCGGCTGCGAACCATCCCGAAGAGGAAGACGCTCGCACATTTCCCGCGGATTTCCTGGTAAAGCTGGATCGCGGGGAACTCAAACCCGACGATCTGGAGGTAACCGATGAAGAGGCCCGGGATATCCTCACCAGGATCCATATCGTGAACGAAGCCTATTTCAACGAGCTGATCTCACTGATGGTCCGTGAGGAAGACCTCAAGATTCGCACCGCGGAAGAAGCCTTCGACCGCATCCACAGCCAGGTGGGAGACATGAGCGAGGCTGTGGAAGAGGCCGAAGATATGTTCGTGCCCCTGGAGGAATAGGCTCGATCGGACGCGCTACGGAACAACCTGGTGAAAAGTGAAAGATGTGGGAGCGGTTCCATGAAATTGCAGGTCGTCATACACGAGGCTGAAGAAGGCGGTTACTGGGCCGAGGCACCGGCAATTCCAGGGTGTGCGACGCAAGGAGATACATTCGAGGAATTGCTCAAGAACCTGTATGAAGCCGTGGAAGGTTGCCTCTCGGTTTCGGCTGCACGGAACTAGAACGATGCGGCGTAGCTTCTACAGCAGAATGTCACCTGTTTGCCCGTTTGTTCACGGAAACCGTCACGGTCGGCTCCATTTGTAAGGTCCACCGACGACCTCATTCACGTCTTCTTTGCCCAGGTACCCAGCATAATAGCCTTCTAGCGTCTTGCCTTCATCTCTTAGCATCAGAGTGAATGTGCCACGACTCAGGGTACTTTGTCTCTTGGTCCAGTACCGCGCTGTCAAAATCAGATTTTTGAATTCGCCATCAAATTCATATTCAATCGTCTCGCGTTCCCCTTTATAGATG
>VGSG01000184.1 GCA_016875095.1 Deltaproteobacteria bacterium | reverse complement strand
GCGCCAACTGGACTACGATGTGGAGGAATTGGGAGTCAGGCCCCCCGTCTCAATCCGTGTACAGCCCGGTCTGCCAGGTGAATTGGTCGGTCTGTATGTCAAAGAGAAAGACCTCCCAGGAATTACGGACCAGCATAGTATGTCTCAGGCCATGTTCCGCGCGTTGTCGCTCCTCGTCCAAGTTAACTACTCACAGATGGCCGGGAAGTCTACATGCATCCTTATTGACGATATTGGGGAAGGGCTTGATTTCGACCGCTCCTGTCGGCTGATCGACCTCCTGCGACAGAAAGCAAAAACGCCGGATGTTCAGTTAGTCTTGTCGACCAATGATCGATTCGTCATGAACCGGGTTCCGCTCGAGGAGTGGTCCGTACTACAGCGGCGGGGCAATCACGTGCGAGTCCTGAACTACGAGAACTCGAAGGGCCTCTTTGAGGAGTTCAAATTCACAGGCTTGAGCAACTTCTCATTTCTTGAGACAGACTTTGCGAGTGGACCGCATGTCGAGGAGACTAGGCGGCATGAATAGACTGGCGGTATTTGCTGAGGGGCACACCGAAGTTCTATTCGTCGAGAAGTTGCTAGACGAGATCGCAGGGCAGAACAAAGTACTGATCGAACACAGAGAGGTCCGCGGAGGTAGCGCCACTCGGCGCACGATGAAGCTAATCAAAGCTGCCAAGCCAAACACTGGGCAGAAGTACTACGTTCTGCTTCTTGATTGCGGAGGAGATGAGTCAGTAAAGACAAGAATAATGGAAGAGCATGAGAACCTTACCAACAAGGGCTATTCAGGACTCATCGGTATCCGTGATGTCAGGCCAAGGTTCACTCATAATGATATCCCTAAGCTCGAAGCAAGCTTGCCAAGATACATAAGAACATCATTGGCGCCTGTCACCTTCATCCTCGCCATTATGGAGATAGAGGCTTGGTTCCTGGCAGAGGCGACTCACTTTCCCAAGATTGAGTCGTCCATCACCGTGGCAGCAATCAAGGCAAGCTTGGGATTCGATCCCGAAAACGATAGCATGGAACAGCGACTTTGTCCTGCCGATGATCTCAAGGCCTGTTATGCTATCGGCGGGAAGTCCTATGTGAAGCAGCAGGCAAAGACTACTGTGGATGCACTGGACTACGCCCTTGTCTACATGGTGCTTCGCCGCAAGATTGCATACCTGGATCGACTGATTTCTGTCATTGATGCGTTTCTCGCCTGAAGACAGACTTCCGTCCTCAAGACGATAGGACACCACGCAGCCGTCATCTCCTGACACGGGGGCGTGCTTTCTGACCTTTGCGTTGTATTCGATGCGCCCATGGCGCGGATATCCAGTTTATTCCATCGGTCCCACTCCTATTCCGCCACGTGGGCCAGCACCCACTCTTACTGATGCGCCAGGGTCGCCCAATTGCTGGGGGGCATGGAGAGCGCAACTGGGATGCGCGGGGTCCAGGACAAGGGCGAGAACGGCTGTTTCTTGATCTCGGACGGGCAAGGGGATATGCTTTCGGTGCGTTTCCAGGCTCAGCAAGGCTCGAATCTCCGAGATCGAACATCATGATGAGACTGTCGCTTGCGGTGCTTGTTGGGGGCGTTGGGCTTTGTGTCTGCGCGGCGGGCGTAGGGTGGGCTGCGCCTGCGGCGTTCTCTGGGCCATTTACGCTGAATGACGGGATTACGTTCCATGTGGTGAACCCGGGCGGCGGGGCGTTTCAGGCGAAGGTGCGCTACCTGGGGCCGCAGCGGAAGCAGTTCCCGCAGCCGTGTTTGGCGCGCGTGGTGACAAGGAAAAAGGGATTGAGGCTGTAAGCGATCACGACATGAGCACAGCAGTAAAGGAGAATGACCATGCTTGAGCGCGTGTACATTGACAACTACCGAACACTGGTGAACTGCGAGATCCGGCTGGATACCGTGTCGCTGTTGCTGGGGCCCAACGGCGGCGGCAAGTCGGCCGTCTTTGATGCGGTACGGACCGTGAAGCGATTTGTTGGCGGGGTGGGTCTCGTGACCGACCTTTTCCCGGGCGCGGATGTGACGCGGTGGCAGAACCTGGACAGTCAGACGTTCGAATTGGACGTGCGCACGGAGCAGGGATTATGTCGCTATACGCTGAAGCTGAAGCACACAGCGGATCGCCGACGTTGCAGGGTGTTCCTGGAGACCTTGACGCTGGATGGCAAGCCGCTGTTCACCTTTGAGGAGGGTGAAGTTCAATTGTACAACGACCGGCACGCGCCCGGGCCGAAGATGAACTTTGACTGGAACCGCTCCGGCCTTTCGGCGATCTACGA
>VGSG01000183.1 GCA_016875095.1 Deltaproteobacteria bacterium | reverse complement strand
GGCCGACATCAACGCTGTAAACCGTTTTGGTAATAACCCTCTGATGAGGGCTTGCTTCAAAGGACATCGTAAGATTGTCGATCTGCTGATAGATTCGGGGGCGAATATTACCGCCACAAATCGAACAGGCAACAGCCCGCTGCATTTCGCATCTTACAATGGACACGCTGAGACGCTTGACTCGCTTCTGAAACGAGGCTGTAAAGTGGATTCCGTGAATCGAAATGGCGAGACAGCGCTGATGAAGGCTGCGGCCAGAAATCATATGCGTAGTATCGAGCTCTTATTGGAGCAGGGTGCGGACCCCAACCTGGGCAACAAGCGCGGATTGACGGCGTCGGCGAAAGCTGAGCAAAACGGCCACACGGAGGCGGTTGAACTATTGGCCAAGTGGGGGGCCAATAGAGGCGAAAAGGACAACGGCTCAAGAGACACGGAATTGTCGGCTGAATCCAACCGGGGGACTGAAGAAAAGAAATCGTTCCCAAGCGTGTTGACAGACGAGGAGCGCCTCTCCAGCGGCATTGATTCGGAGAGTGTGCTCGAGTTTGGAGAAGTCAGCGCGTCCACCAGGGTGGGACCGGCCAAGGGCCTGTCCTCACCTGCCGTCCCCGGAACTTTGGAGGAGGAGCTGCTCAAGAGATGCGATCAAGGAAGGACTTATGCGGTGGAAGCGCTCCTGCAGAAGGGCGCAAATATTGAAGCAACGGATGGACGAGGTTATACGCCCCTCATTGTTGCTTCGGCAAGGGGTTCCCTGCAGGTTGTCAGGATTTTGCTCGAGCGTGGAGCAAACGTGAATGCTCAGACGATGTCGCGTGCGACGGCGGTCATGCACGCTGCATTACAGGGCCACCGTGAAGTGGTCAAAATCCTTATGGAAGCTGGGGCAGATGTCGGTTTGCGTAACAAGCGAGGCCACACAGCGTGGGACATAGCGTTACGTCGAGGCAATAGGGACATTGCCAATCTACTGGGAGCAAGAGGTCTATCGGAATAAGATCTCTTTCTCGGACCTCGACGTGGAAACCGGAAGCCTGACCTGTCCCAGGTGGCGCCTTACCTTGCTGGAACTTGCACCATAGGTCGTTACGTGATGGACCAAGGAGCCTTCTCGTAATGACCAGAGTGATCTTGAGATGTGAAAGCACTGGTCTTTGACGGACATATTCGGCTCACGGACCTTCCCAAGCCTCTGCCGCAGGAGGGCGAGGCCCTGGTTCGGGTGCTCATGGCGGGCATTTGTAGGACGGATGTGGAGATTACCAAGGGGTACATGAGCTTCCACGGTGTCCTCGGGCACGAGTTCGTCGGCATGGTGGAGAAAGGGCCTTCGCCCGAACTGCTTGGAGCCCGAGTGGTTGGGGAAATCAATGCGGGCTGCGGCGTGTGCGCTTATTGCCGTCAGGGTCTGGAGCGACATTGTCCCGACCGGAGCGTCCTGGGTATTCTCGGAAGGAACGGGGCCATGGCGGAGTGCCTGACACTCCCGGCAGCGAATCTCGTGCCCGTGCCTGAAAATGTTTCCAATGAGAAAGCGGCCTTTACGGAACCTCTTGCCGCAGCCGCGGAGATTCTCGAACAGATTAAAATAGAGCCGTTTTGGCGTGTCCTGGTAGTCGGCGACGGCAAATTGGGACTCCTGGTGGCGATGGTCCTTCGATTGACCGCGTGCGAAGTGCTTCTGGCGGGCAAGCATCCTGAGAAGCTGAGCATCTTCTCAAACGTGGGAGGCAGCGCCGTCCTGGTCTCGGACCTAACAGGCGGTTCCGAGAAGTTCGATGTCGTTGTGGAGGCCTCGGGTAACGCCTCGGGCTGGGAGCTGGCAATAGACCGTGTGAAGCCGCGCGGAATCATCGTGCTCAAGAGCACGTACCATGGCGATCTTGCGTTCAACACGGCGCCGCTGGTCATCAACGAGATTACCGTGGTCGGTTCCCGGTGCGGCCGCTTCGCGCCCGCGCTGAGATTGATGGCTCAGGGCTTGGTGGACCCATCACCGCTAATCTCTCGGATCTTTGCCTTTGCCCAAGCGGAAGAAGCGTTCCGGGCAGCCACGAATTCCCAAAACCTCAAGGTGCTCCTGAGGATATGATGAGCCAGTTATTCGGCGGCAATAAAACGGAGCTTCATTCTCGCTTGGCGAACCGTCCGATCCGGTTTCCGCACTCTTGAATCACGGGCTAAAGCCTGCAAAATGTGAGAGGTTTTGAGTAATCTCGGTAATGCTTTCGGCCCTGGAAAAAAGGGGAGATAGAATTGAAAGAAGATGAAATCACGTCCAAAACACTGAGGATTTTCAAGACTGACGATCCTCGCCACAAAGGGAAATCGCAG
>VGSG01000182.1 GCA_016875095.1 Deltaproteobacteria bacterium | reverse complement strand
TTGATCTTGCCTTCTTCAGCGTAAGCTATACCGATCGGCGAGGCGGAAAGAATCGTTTGGAGCATTTGCCGGTTCTGCTTCAGAGACTCTTCGGCCAGCATCCGCTCCGTAATATCTCGCACCCACGCCTGGACCCCGGGTTCTCCGTCCACCGTTACGCCCCTGGCATCGATATCACCGTAGAGAAACGATCCGTCCTTTCTCTGTAATTTTACCTCATAATGGGACGGGACATCTTCCCCGCGCATTCGTGCCTGGGCTCGCTCTCGCGTAATACCGTGGTACTCCGGGTGATACACGAGCCAGTGGTCAAGCCCCTCCAGCTCTCCGTTTTCATAGCCCAGCATTTCATGTAAACGAGTGTTGGCAAATATGATCTTTGCGCCCCTCTGCACGAAGATGCCGTCAAAGCTGTTCTCTACCAGGGTTCGGTACCGCTCTTCGCTTTGGCGCAGGCTTTTTTCGGCTTCTTCCCGTTTGTGAACATCTCTCTGCGCCAGCGCGAAAAGAACTACAATTGCCCCTATTACAATGGCGAGAAACCCCAAGATGCCGAACTCGGTCTTTGCCTTCCACAAGGGATAGACACGTGAGGGCAGCGAAGCAAGACTGGAAAGCGCAACTATGCTCCATTCAGGGTATCTCTCCAGCTTGGTTTCAGTGAGGACATAAGGGTTTCCCGACGGATCAAGCGCACGGTTCGAGGATTTCCGTTCTAAACCGGTCCATGTCCAAGGGCCTTTGCCGAACTGTTTGGTTGCGGCGATCCGAGATAGTTGGTTATCGGGCAAAATCCACAGACTATTCAGGTTCCAGTCGCCTCTGCTCGACAGAAATATCAAGCCGGTTTCATGAACAAGGAGCGCAACGCCATGTCGCTGATGGGAGATTGTTCGTTCCAGGCTCTTGACTGAGGCTTTGATCACCGCCACTCCTACCGGTCTGTCGCTGCCTTCAATGATAACCGGACAACTGAAATAGACTCCCTTTTCATGCGAGGTGACTCCGACCGCCATGTAGATAGTGGCGTGACCTCTCATGGCATCTGAAAAATAAAGACGAAAAGAGTAGTTCTTGCCCACAAAGCTGTCCGGCTCGTTATAGTTGCTGGAGGCAATGGTGTTTCCGTCCGCGTCCATGAGGTAACACACATCATCCACGCGCAGCGCTGAAAAGCGGGAAAGGATCCGAGTGGCTCGATGCAAGGACTCTAAAGACCGGCTCTTCAGAGCTTCTTTCAACTCTTCAAATCCGGCCATAACTCGGGCCTTCCCCTGATGCTCGGAAATGAGATCTTCAATACGGTCCTTCAGATCCGTGACCGCCTCGGACAGCCGCGTTTCTACCTCTGTAACGGCAGATGCTTGTGCAGCCGAGTAATACAAATATCCTCCGATGACCGTAGCGGCTATCGTTCCCAGTGCGAGAATCAAAAGGATGATGCGGAGTGGCATCTCAACTACTCCCACGTTTTGCAAGTGTACGAGAAGACGGCGCCTCTTGAAAGGCCAGCATGCAACTCGATCAATTCCCACCGTTAATCGTACAAGACGCCACTGTCTCGGTCAACGATTCCCTGAAAAACAAATGAGAATACCTCAACGGTAATCGTATGATAAGAGGTTTAGGCAAATACTTTGGGGGCCCCCGGGGTCTTACACAGAGGCAATGGGAAGCTGGGGAAGAAAAGCGGAGCGAGGGGAAGGGGAGCACACGCGAACTTTCCGCTCCTGTCAAAGTAGGTAGCCAAACATTCGCGAGCCAAAGTGATCGAAGCGCACCCAAATTGCCAAGAAGGGGTTCCCCCCGCGTCTGCCCCAAAGCAAGCTGTAGGGAAGACTCCTCAGGAGAGTCAGATTCTGCACAGAAAAACAAGTGAACCGCTTCAATCGTGTGGCCATCAAAGCGGCCAGGCAAATTTCGGATTTCGTCGGCAAGAACCCTGGGTATGGCGGCCAGAAAATCCACCATAGGCCCCCTACCTCATCCAAAGCTCTGTTCTTTTGGTCGCCAGTCAGTTTCGCGCGTCAAATCCACGTAGCGCCTCAATGCCCTACTGATATCATGCGCATGAGGGCCGCCGCCAGCCTTGACTTTTTCGTAATCTCCCAGGGCAACCGTAATAGCGACGATCTCGTGCCTTCTTGAGCGTCCGCCCCGGCGACTCTTTAAAGGGGAGTTAGTCCTCCTTGAATCCACGCGCCGACGGATACGATTGATGGGTGCCAGAGTCGGCATAAATCACCTCCATTTATATCAATTCACATGGGCAGCGTGGGAAGGTCAAGAAAAAACGACTTGTGCACCGCAAAGGGCTTGGTATGAGAGAATTAGGCAAGAGCGCCTGAACTTAGGGGGAAGAGCAGATTTTTCGAGTCTAATTTGACTTTCCCCCCCGCTTACTCAGAAAAGCGGAAATGAGGT
>VGSG01000181.1 GCA_016875095.1 Deltaproteobacteria bacterium | reverse complement strand
TCAAGGAGCGTGAAAAGGCTGAAGGCGCGCTGAGAGAATCAGAGGAGAAGTACCGCACCATCGTGGAAACCCTGGAAGACGGGTACTACGAGGTGGACCTCAAAGGGAATTTTACGTTCGTGAACGAGCCCGCGTGCGAAATGGTCGGGTTTTCGCGATCAGAAATGATTGGCGGGAACTATGGCAAGGGTATGACACCCGAGGAGACGGAGCGGATCTGGGCCCTGTTCAACACCATTCTTACGACCGGGAAGTCCCTCTCCGCGGTCGACGGACGGATCTTAAGAAAGGACGGAACGCGGCGAGATGTGCAGTTCTCCGCCTCGCTCATGCGGAAGCCCGATGGCCGAGCAAAGGGATTCCGGGGGATCATCCGTGATGTCACGGAACGGAAGCGCGCGGAGGCCGAGCTGTCGCGTCTGGAAAAGCTCGAGTCCGTGGGGGTGCTCGCGGGTGGCATCGCTCATGATTTCAATAACATTTTGACTGCCATTCAAGGGAACATCTCGCTGGCTAGGCTCTACGCTCCCCCCGCGGGAAAGGCGCTGGAACGCCTTGAAGAGGCGGAAAGGGCGTCGATCCGGGCACGCGATTTGACACAGCAACTGCTCACTTTCTCCCGTGGGGGAGCGCCCATTAAGAGAACGGCCTCCATAGCCGATATCACGTGCGAATCATGCGAGTTCGCCCTGAGAGGCTCCAACGTCCGTTGCGAATTTACGTTCCCTGAAGAAATGTGGTCTGTTGAGGTCGATCCGGGACAGATCAGTCAGGTTGTGAGCAACCTGGTCATCAATGCCGATCAGTCCATGCCCCAGGGGGGAGTGGTTTATCTGAGCGGTGAGAACGTGGTCTTCGAGAAGGGGAGCGGCGCGCCCCTGCCAGACGGCAAGTATGTGGCTATCTCGATCAAAGACCGGGGACACGGCATCGCGGAAGAACACCTTCCCAAAATATTTGATCCGTACTTCACGACGAAGCAAAAAGGAAGCGGGCTCGGGTTAGCCACGGCCTATTCTATTGTTAAGAACCACGAAGGTCTGATCACGGTTGAGTCGAAGCTTGGGGCCGGGTCCACCTTCCAGGTCCTGCTTCCCGCTTCGGAAAAGCAACCGGCCCATCCCATCGAGAGACCGGAGGAGGTCGTGGGCGGGTTGGGCAGGGTCCTGATTATGGATGACGAGGAACCGATCAGAACCGTGGCATCCGAGATGTTGAACTTGCTCGGGTACGAGGCGGAGGTCGCGCGGGATGGATTCGAAGCCGTAGAACGCTGTGAAATTGCAAGGCAGGACGGCAGGCCTTTCGACGCGGTGATCCTGGATCTTACAGTGCCAGGTTCAATGGGTGGCGCGGAGGCTATTCGGCGAATTCGTGACGCGCAGCCGGGCATCAAGGCGCTTGTGTCGAGTGGCTACTCGAACGATCCTGTCATGGCCGACCACGGACGATTTGGTTTCGATGGGGTGGTGGCCAAGCCCTATTCCGCCAAGGACGTGGGGAACGCCCTGAAGCAGGTCATAGGCGTTTCGTTCCCTCAGTCCGAATCTCCCTGGTAGGCGCGAGACCCCGTAACCTGGTATCTGTGGTTGACAGAATCGATGCGGTTTTGATATGCATACTGTTCTCATGGCGCGGGATCTCTCTACACGCTGGGGGAAAGGTGAGGCTGGCGGCGCTTGTGACAGCGGTTGTATGTCTGAGCATGTGGCAGGTTTGCGCTTGCCTGGCCCTCAGGGTGTTCGATTTCAAACCTGTTCCCTCCGAGCAGGCCGGCGTCTCGGTTGGCGCTTCCGTTGATACTCCCACACAAATAGGGTCGGCTTTTGTCCGATCCAGTTTCGTCTCCTCCACCAGGCCGTCAACCTCATGTGAGACGCTCAGGATCTACCTGGAGCGGCTCGTTCACGTTTACTGCCACGCGAGCGGGGATGACAAGGACGCCAAGATTCAGGCTCTGAAATCCCAATATGGGCCTCTGTTCGAGCGTGACCTGCCGGGGAACATCCTCAGAGAGGTCAGAACATACGAACGCATATGCGAATGCTTGGGAGAAAGACGTCTCCATGGCGTGAGCCTCTGGGAAATCCATGATCGAGGGCTGTGCGGCGAGATGAGTACGAAGCGGAAAAGGCAGGAAATCCTCGACATATGCAAGAACGGCGGTGGCGTCTCTTTGTCCAAGTAATCCCCGGGTCCCTCCACCACCAATTCTATTCTTCATAAACAGAAGGCGCTCAACAAGAGATCCCATCGCTTTGAATGCCATGTGGAAGAACGCGGGAGTTCCATCACGACGGTAGAACGCGGTAGGCGAGACCAAGAGTGGCCTTTTTGTGCTACTGCTCAGTCCCGCAAAAAGCTGGAGGCTTGGCTCCCCCCGATCTGCCTGTAATTAGAGGAGAGAGATAGTCGGGGTAATTCGAGGACAGAGCGCTACAAGCCAAAATGACTGTTCCACCTACCGGCGCTGTAAGCGTAACTTTCTGAAAGCGAAGCAGGGCGAGCACAACGGTCGAGGGTTTAGAGCAGCCTGTTGTCCCGGAAAAAAGGCGAGCATTA
>VGSG01000180.1 GCA_016875095.1 Deltaproteobacteria bacterium | reverse complement strand
AAGGTACCGGCATGGGCCTGGGCCTCGCGGTCAGCTATGGAATTGTCCAGAACCACAACGGTGAGATCGAAGTGAAAAGCAAAGTAGGAGAAGGGACCACCTTTACCGTCAGGCTGCCTCTAGTCCAGCCGTCAAAGCCTGCAGCGTAAACCGACCGGCGGTGAATGCGTTGACACCCCATCTCCGTTCCGATACAGTTGAAACGTGCGCCCGTAGCTCAGTAGGATAGAGCGCAACACTCCGGATGTTGAGGTCGGACGTTCGAGTCGTCTCGGGCGCACCAGCATACCTGCCAAGCCGCCAAGAAAATCCGTGATTATGCGGATACTCGCTTGTTCGCCAGCCATAGAGGCTGTCATTCGCTCGGACCCTACCAAGAACGCCATTTCCACCGCTATCCCAGAAGGCGTCATCGCCTTCGGATGTCTTGATACAGGGGTCCACCGCATTCTGGTTATGCATGTGTCTGCATTTCTTCGCGTATCACTCGTCGCAGGGTCTCTTCCAAAGACTCCTCTCGCTGCCGTATATATTCGCGTAGGGCGGCATTAATCAGAGTCTGGTAGTTGCCACCGCCCATTTCGTGCACCTGCGAGCGAAACCACTGCAGGAGATCCTTATCGAGCGGAATGGTGACGCGTGTCTTGCCCGCGGGAACCGGAACCACGGCGCCCCGTTTACCCTGACTGAAATCATACTCTTTCTTCATTAGTTCTTTCCTTCATATTGATTCCGCTCACGACGCGTTGCCTTCCGTGCGGAAATGAGTCGGATATGCTCTCCACGCCATGTGTAAGTCACGACCAAGAGACGTCCCAGAGCGTCCATCCCCACTGTAATAAACCGCTCTTCCTCGGGATCTTGATCTTCCAACGTAAGAGCGTTGTCGTCTTCGAAAGCGGTTACGGCATCAGCAAAGTCCACCTTATGCTTTCGGACGTTCTTTTCCGCCTTGTCTTGATCCCACTCTTATTCCATAAAACGATCGTACCACCGGATTTGCGTCAGGGCAAGCGGACAGACGGTACCGGCCAATCCCAATAAATCGTGACATCCCGGATGTTGAGGTCGGACGTTCGAGTCGTCTCGGGCGCACCAACACACCTGTCAAGCCGCCAGACGCGCCATGTTTCTGGCAATTTCTTGGGTTAATGAGACTTGTGTCAATCTACGTCGTCACCCCGGCGAAAGCCGGGGTCCAGTAATCCCGCGTAGTGTGCGGGACCGAACAGCCTGGATTCCGGCTTCCGCCGGAATGACCATAAGGGCTTGGGCGCTTTCCTGGCAGGTGAACAGTGTCTTTCGGCTGCCACCGCTTAGTTGTCTGGCAGTGGCAGCCGCAACTTGTGTCGTCGTTATACGGAGCGGCCTGAAAGAAAAAATCGAAAGGCTGCTTCACGCTCCTTTGGTCTTTATGGCTTCCATCACTACTTTGGGCGTCAGGGGAATGCGGCGGACCCGTGCTCCGGTAGCATTGAACAGGGCGTTGGCCACAGCCGGGGCCAGAGCGGGCACACCCAGCTCACCGATCCCTCCTATCTTGTCCGTGCTTTTTATCACGTGGACTTCAATCTCAGGAACTTCACTCATTCGTATGACCCGGTAATCATCGAACGAGGCTGATTTCGCTCCGCCGTTCGCAAACCGGACCTGCTCCATTAAGGCAGTGCTCAGGGCAAGGATTATGCCCCCTTCAATCTGCGCGATCAGAGGATCGGGATTCACCACAGGCCCGCAGTCTACTGCCGCGACGATTTTGTCGACCTTGATCTTCCCGTCCTTCTCATCGACCGATATGTCCGCCACTTGAGCGGTGTACGTGCCGAAGCAGGTGTGTTGGGCGATTCCTCTGCCCTTTCCCTTCGGCATCGGCTTCCCCCATCCCGCCTTCTCGGCTACCGTTTGCAGCGCTCGCTGGGCCCGCTTACTGTCGGCAAGGAGGGGCATACGGAATTCTACGGGATCTTTGCCGGCCGCGTGGGCCAGTTCGTCCACAAAGCACTCCATGATAAAAGCATTTGGGCCGTTCTGGACCGCCCGCCACGGATTGCAGGGGATGGGCAGATCCGAGAGATACTGTTCAACGTGCCAGTTCGGGATCTCGTACGCTGTGCGACTTAATGTGGGGGCCCCCGGAGCGTCAAAGATCCCCCAAAGACTGTACATATCGACACCGTCTTTTATTGCCTGCGGCCGCAAGAACTTGAGGATCGACGAGCACGAGACCTTATGGGACCATCCCGCCACTTGGCCTTTGCTGTCGAGGCCCGCTTCAATCCTCTGGCATGTGGCGCCCCGATAGAAATCGTACTTGATATCGTCTTCCCGCGACCAAACGACTTTGACGGGTTTTCCCGCGGCCTTGGATGCCGCGACCGCTTGCGCGACAAAATCGGGTGTGGCGCGCCTACCTAAACCGCAGCCAAGATAGGTGGTATGAATATGAACCTTTTCCGCAGGCAGACCCGATACCTGGGAAGCGACCATTTTGGCGATCAACTGAGCTTGAGTCGGCGCCCAGACATCGCACCGGTCATCTTTCACGTGAGCGGTGCAGTTCATGGGCTCCATGGTGGCGTGCGCGACGAAGGGCACATAATACGTGGCGGTCA
>VGSG01000179.1 GCA_016875095.1 Deltaproteobacteria bacterium | reverse complement strand
TGACGAGCGGCTACACGGACTCGAGCAACACTTATGATCCGGGCGGGCGGCTCGGCCAGCTCATGATCCGCTTCAACTGGTGAGGGACCGGGAAAGAAAAAGGGCGGCACTCCAGCCCACGCGCCGGGCGGGCAGATGCAGCGCGCCGGGACGAAGTCGAGAGCGATTTCGACGGCGATACCGATCCCGACAGCGATATCGAACAGGCCAGGTAGCTCCAAAGACACCGGCTAGGTCTGCGCGTGCCCCGGAAATCATTTCATAGCAACCATATCGGTTATTTCACCACCCAGCAACCTTGCTCCCAGGGCAATATCTTGGAAACGCTTGAGCCCGCGTAGAAGTGTCTGAGGTCCGGGTGGTTCTTTGCCGTTTCTATTCAAAGCCCCTCTAGCCGACTGATAATCGTGATGGCGACCCCAAAGCACAGTTTTTTTTTACCCGTCACGGTTTCTGGTGCCACAAGAGGCTGCAGTTTCTCGAGCAGACTGCATTCCCAACGAGAGAACATTAACTCACAGGGCATTTCCGGAACTTCGCGACCAAGCAATGCCAGTAACATCACCCGCCAGCCGATGACAGCATCAATACAAATGGCGCGCGCCAGTCTATCCGCAGTTTGATGCTGATGGGATTCAATGCGGCAACCGCTTTTCATGACTCGGTGCCATTCCTCAATGCGCCAGCGCAGCGTGTACCAGCGCAAACAGCGTAGTGCCTCTTTGCGCGAGCGGATCGGCACGGTGGTCAACAAGACCCAGCGCACTTCCTTGGCGCCCTCAGGCGGACGACGTTCCACAACGGACAATGCATACACTTCCACCGGTTGCAGCTCTCGGGTCTGCGCGGTGTCAGGCGGCGAAAGCGTCACCTTGTCCCATTTCACATCCACCTGTGCCGTTCGTGCCGCCAGCGCGACGCGCCCCGGTTTACTCGGCTTGGATTTCTTTTCCCGTTGCCGCGGCACTGCAATCCGCGCCTGAGCCATTACCGGCAGGGCGGTAAGGTGATCGAACAACTTCCGGGAATTTTCCTCCAGGCAGCGGTTGTGCTTGGCACGAACAAGCAGCGGAACTCGGGGAGCTTTGCGGCGGCGGTAGTCGAATAGCTCGAACATGTCGCTTTCCCGATCCCCGACCCCGATCAGCTCAATTTCCGGTGGAAGATACTGGGCCGCATCCTTGAGGCTATCCATCATGCTCAGCCAACGATAAGTTTCTTTCTCTTCGATGGGCCTGTCTTGCGCCTTTGGGGTTTCGGCATAGTGGGACGCATAAAACTGGATCTTGAGCACCCCCAGGGGCACGCCTGCTTCCGACACGGCAAACAATGAGTGCATCTTCAGCCCTTGGCTGACGGCGCCAGTCTGGTTCTTGCCGATGTCGCCGAGCCCGTTGCAGTGCAGCCGCTCCGAAAAGTCCAAATCCGTAGTATCCTGAATTCCCAACACCCGCCGACACTTCTTCATGCGACCGATCGTCCGTTCGCGATGACCCTGCAGCATGCTTTCCGGGTTTACCTCTTCTGCTTTGCTGTCGATGAGCCGATAATAGGCTTTCAGCTCATGCCGGTTTCCCGAGAAGCACTGCGTGTACGGAGCTGAGGGCTGTTGAGCCTTGGCGGTAACGATGCGCACAAAACGCTGGTTCCGGTCTTCATGACCCAAGTCCGCCTTGCCAAACTCCGCTTCGACCCAGTTGCCGTTATGAAAAGCCTCCTCTACAGCTACGGGCTTGATTTTTTCGCTCAGGGGCGGGAGGCCCATGCGACTGCGCCAGTCACGAGTCAGCTCATAGAAATAGATCGCCTTGGGCGTCTTCGACGGCCGATTCCCGCGCGCGTTCCGCCCGAGTCCCGCCGTTGTTCCGATGGGCGACCAATTCGCGGCTTGATAACTCGTCCCCAACTGTTGCTCGGTATCGACGAAACTCTCCATCAGCCAAGGTTCGAAGCCGTATCGGGCGGCGAAGTCGCTCGCTACGCGTTCCGCGCACAGGCTCAGAACCCGGCTGGCAAGATTCTCGCAGCGCACCTGCGGCCGGATCAGAAAGCGAGTCATGTTGATCAACCGCTCCTGAAAGCGCTTCCGCGTGGACGGATCCCATTCAATCCATTCGTCGCGTGCCCTCAGATGCAAAGCGCAGGAACCAAAACCAATGGCTCCCAACCACCCGTGGTCCGAGCCGATCAGATAACGCAATTGCCTCCCGACCAAACGGCAATCCTCCAAGGGGTGCTCGGTCAAAATCAGCTCGTTCCAGGTCCGAAAAAGTTGATCCTCTCCCGTGCTGACCTCGACCAACCGGAGGCCCTGAACCTCCTCCACCTGAGCGGGCACGCCCTTGGGTGCGGGGACGGCCGTGGTCATTCTGCGAGGCTGCTGTTGAGACGCAACTCCAGCTCGAAGCTTGGGAAGCTTCCAGAAACCTCGCGATTCCAGTAGGCGCAGGGCCACATAGACTCCCGAGATGCGCGGGTTCCCCCAATGATCGGTGATATTGAGTGCCCCACACAAATACTGCGCCAGGGCATGACGTCCCTTGTCCTTGTTCTTGCGTAGCCAGTCTCGGACCTTTGCGATGGTGTTTTTGCTGGATAAAAGCTCTAGAATGGTTTCGGCTGTTTTCATGCCTCCTTTAGTTATACTATTTGAGGCGTCTTGTCCACAGCTCTTTTATCGGGGCACGCGCAGGGCTAGGCCGACCTAGACGAC
>VGSG01000178.1 GCA_016875095.1 Deltaproteobacteria bacterium | reverse complement strand
AATTCGTTGCCCATTACAACAAACATGCCCGACCTTTCGTGTGGACAGCTACCGCCGATTCAATCCTAAAAAAGGTCGAAAAGATATGTAAACTTATTTCAGGGACAGGACACTAGCGATTTGACAAAGCGCATAGTGATACGCGCGTCTTCTACCGTTTCGCCCGGTAACCCGAAGATCGAAAACAGCTCGGTCTCGATTCCCAGGGACTGAGCGGCTAGAATATTGTTTCTGAGCTGTTCCAGCTCCATTCTCTTGTTGGTGTTTTCCAACACACCCGGGCTGCCCGATTCCAGACCAAATGCTATCGTGTCCGCGCCGGCTTTCTTCAGGGCTCTCAGCAGAGACTTGTTCATAAGATCGCCTCGCGTTTGACACCAGAACGGCGTGGCAATGCCTCGTCTGATTTTTTCCTCCAGGAGCCCTTCGGTTCTTTCCCGATTTTCGGTGAAATTGGGATCGGCGAAGCAAAATCGTTCTATACCTTTTCGTGCGAGGAACTCCATTTCCTCTATCACCCTCTCGACCGAGTGGCGCCGGGTTTTGCCCCGGCAGGATCGAGGGGTAACACAGAACCGGCAGGCGTGCCGACACCCGCGGGAAGAGAGCAGGAGAGCCGTATTCTTGCCCTCAAGATTGAGAAGATTGGTCAGATAGGGTGAAGCATACTCATCGAGATCATCCGGCGGCTCCGGACCTGGACCTGTGTCCAGAATGCGCCCCGCGCAGCGGCACGTTATGCCGTCTACTGCTTCCAGGCCCAACCCGTCATCGAGCGCCTCGGCCATCGCCAGGGCCACCAACTCACCTTCTCCACGAACCAGAGCGTCTGCGTCTTCGAGATCCTCAATGGCCTCCGACGGCATCAACATCGCCTGGGGGCCGCCGAGAACGATCCGGATTCGCCGATGTCGGGACTTGATATACCGACAAAGGAAGCGAATCCGTTCCATGGTGCTTTGGTAGGTCGTGAACCCGATCACTCGCGGATCAAGGCGGTCGAACCATGTCTCGAGATTGTTCAATGCAAGAGGTCTGTCGCGCAAGTCGTCGATGATGACGCCGTTCCAGCCGTGAGTCTTGAGTACGGCAAGCACGTATCCGAGTGAAAGGGGAATGCTTTCGGAGGATTCGTACCCGACATCGTGATTTACGTTGATGAAAAGAAAAGACACAGATCTTCCCTACTTGAAAGCCACTTGTTAGCGCGTAGGGTGCGGTGATCCCGCCTCGCTGGGGAACCGCACCGGTCGCGGTCTTGTCTCTTCTCTACGGCCAGGGGTGGGATTGTGGAAAGCCTCGGCAGATGCGGTTCGTCTCGTAAAGAACGCGAGATTCACCACATCCTCCGAACTTAGGAGCGTCGGGCAACTTTGGTAGCCAGAATTGAGATGAGCCCTGCCAGCATGAGGTATCCTAGTATCGCCTCCAGCGCGACCACCTTCGCGGCAGTCTCCGTTATCGGCTTGAAACCCGAATACCCGAGCGTGGTGAACGTAGTCACGCTGTAGAACAACATACTGGTCCACGAGAATCCCAATTCCGCCACATGAAAATGCCCTTTCCCCATCCAGTGGTAGATGCCGGCGAACGCAAAGGTCATCCCGGCGCACCAGATAGCCCACCGCAGGAATGAACGTCCGCAATCGGAAACAATGTACCACGGCCAGAATAGGACCGACCCCCACAGGGTAGAACGGACTTCCTCTATATAATCCTGGTCTTGGGCGAAGCGCTTGAAAACCTGGCTTCCGTAGCACGTCCCCACGCGAATTCCCCGGTATCCACGCTGACGAGAATCGCGAGAAAATTCCACTCTCGCCACGTTCGCTTCTTCAAGGTTCGCGGACGACAAGTCAGCTCCCCAGAGGTTCGCGCCGGGGAGAGCGGCCTCACGAAGGTTTGCGCCCTGGAGGTTTGCTCCCTGAAGGTTCGCTTCTGCAAGGCTCGCTCCCTGAAGGTTCGCTGCAGTAAGATTTGCTCCCTCCAGATCTGCATTCCAAAGAGGCGCTCCCCTGAGGTTTGCGTCCCAAAGGGTAGCGCCTTGCAGGTTTGCATCCCACAGGCTGGCCTCCTGGAGGTCCGCGTCCGAAAGGTTTGCTTGTCGGAGGTTGGCATCCCAAAGGCACGCTTCTTGGAGGTTGGCGTGCCAGAGGCTGGCCCCCTGCAAATTCGCATCTGCAAAGTTCGCGCGCCTGAGATTCGCGCGCGTAAGGTCCGCTTCCTGGAGATTCGCTCCTGCGAGCTTGGCCTCCTGGAGGTTCGCGGCCGCAAGCTTGGCTCCCTGGAGATCGGCATTCCAAAGACCTACTCCTTGGAGGTTTGCGCCTGAAAGGTTTGCCCCCTGTAGGTTGGCGTGAGTAAGGTCGACGACCGGTTTCTCGCCAGGGCCGTCTTGATTGAAGAGCGGCGAGCGCCGAAATTCGTCTCCGGTGAAATCCGTGCCTCCAAGGTCCGGCTTTTCCTCGTTAGTTGTCCGCCACTCGTTCCACGCCTCCACCCCTTCCAACATTTTTCGCACATGGGACTCATCGGCCATGAGTAACCGACCTCCGTGAGAGCAAGGAGTTAAGATCGCGGTTGCCTGTCCGAACTTGCCGGACTTGGAGTCGCTGACAATCGTAAAGATATAAGGGAAGCAAAAGTCGGGCCTATTTGATCGCTTCGCCCCTTAACTCGAGGTCGAAACTATATCATGTGGCAAGCAGGCTGATTAAGCATTTCTCTTCTCCAGAGATAAGCATTCAGTTAAATGACCCCCGGCAGAGCCGGGGGCATAGTTCTGTTAGCCCCCCAAGGGGGTCGGATCAGGAGCCCCCTGAAGGGGACGTCTCACCCTGAACCAGGTTGAGTTGTTCGAGGCG
>VGSG01000177.1 GCA_016875095.1 Deltaproteobacteria bacterium | reverse complement strand
CGCCCGGACGCTTCTCGAAGCCAAGCCGGGGGAATACGTCCTTCTGAGCGTATCGGACACCGGGCACGGTATGGACAGGGAAACGCTAAGTCACATATTTGAGCCTTTCTATACGACCAAGGAGGCCGGGAAAGGAACCGGACTGGGGCTGGCCACGGTCCATGGAATCATTTCTCAGCACGGCGGTCAAATCGTCTGTTACAGTGAGCCTGGACAAGGAACAACCTTCAAGATCTACCTTCCGGCGTTGACCGCGGAGAGAGACAGGGAAGAAACAGCCGCACTCAAGGCAATGCCCGGAGGCGGCGCGGAAACGATTCTCCTGGTTGACGACGAAGAGCCCGTGCGAGACCTTGGGAAAAAGATTCTGGAACGAGCCGGTTATACCGTGCTGACTGCAACCAATGGAAAAGAGGCTTTAGAAGCGTACAAGAAGGAGGGAGATAACATTTCGCTGGTGATTCTCGATCTCATCATGCCCGAGATGGGCGGAAAGCAATGTCTTGAAGAACTGCTCAAGTTTGACCCCCAGGCGAAAGTTCTTATTGCCAGCGGCTTCGCTGCCAATGGACAAGCGAAGGAAACGATTGAGATCGGGGCCGTAGGTTTTGTCGACAAGCCCTACAGAATGAAGGCGATGCTGCAGGCCGTTCGTGAGGTCCTGGACCTGGAGTGACAACCAATAAGTGTCGCAGAGCGAAAAAAAAAGAAATGCAAAAATCGAGATTCTGACCGACCGGATCGTGTTCTTCCAGTCGTCCTGCTGATGATCTACGTGAAATATGGTATGAAACTGCGCAGTCAATCTGCGGGGGACGAAGATATCCGCTCCAGCGCCTTCTTTAGTCGAGTGATTAACGGCGGGAGATCGCCCTGGACAATGTGCCACAAGATGTCGAAGTCGACTTCGTCGTAACCATGCGCGAGGCGATTTCGAAGCCCTATTATCTCCTGCCAAGGGATCTCCGCACAGCGTTCACGACCCTCATGAGAGACTCTTGCGGCAGCTTCGCCTACAATCTCCAACAAGCGAACCAGGGCGAGATTGAGTTGCCGATCGGCGTCGATGTCTCGCCGCGTGCGTCCCCGAACCATCTCGATGGCTTCAGCCGCATGGTCCAGCATATGCCGCAGTCTCGTCTCATCCTCGTGGTGACTCATATTGGACCTCGGCCTCGTTCATAATTCTATCGCGGAGATATTTTCCTAGGAACCCGGGAGTGTTGAGGTCCACCTTTCTTCCGAAGAGTTCCGAGAGTTCACGCTCCATGGAAAAGAAATTCAGCCCTACCTTTGCGTCCGGTTCAAACTCGACCAACACGTCGATGTCACTGTCTTCGCGGAAATCTTCACGAAGAACGGACCCGAACAAAGCCAGCTTCCGAATCCGATGGCGCCGGCAAAACTCCGCTATTTTCTTCTCGGATATCTCAAAACCGTGCGGATTCATTGCTTTGGACCTCACCATCAAACCGGAAAGGATCGACCGCTTCCTGTCCGGGAGTCAAGTCACATCTTTGCCTGCCCTGCCCCGGCTCGGTCATAATAATATCATTACCTTTTGTGACAAGCGCGAACCATGAATGGAACGAGCCCAAAGCCAAGTCTTTTTCTTTTTCCTCTCTCGTTGCGCCCCGTAGCCGAAGAAGGCATTGCATGGGCTTTGAGAAAATCTCGTCATTACTGCTTTTCATGCGGACTTAATTCCAGAGCGCTCATCAACTCGTCAGGCGAGTACACCGGGATCGTTGCCGGCCTGAACCCGTTGACATCGCGGGTAACCAGCGCTTGGACTCCAGCATGTATCGACGCCTCATGAATCACGGCGTCCTCGAAATCCTCAAAGTCTGATTTCAAAGCCCCTTCCAAAACAGCACGATTCACCGGCGCAATCTCAAAAAGAGACAAGAGGCTTCCAACGTGCTTCCGGGCTTGCCGAATCCCCAATGCTTTGTAGACCAAGTAATGGATTGTGGTGATAGTAGTCGCGCAGAGGCATCCGAACAGTTCGCCTCTTTCAACTTTGGAAAATAGTAGCGCCGCAGAAGTGGCGAATGGTTCCCGATCCAAGAGCACATCCAGGACAACGTTAGTATCAAAAATGACCTTCAAAAGTACCGTTCCTCAAGATGCCGGCGATAATCCTCTACTTGCGCGTCCATCCCGCGCAATGTCCCCTTGAGGGATCGAACAATTGGAGTAAGATCAGCGCTGGGTTCCTGCGGTTTTTGGTCCAATGCGGCAAAGTAGTCAGCCACAATCTGAGAAACCGACTTGCCTCGCTTTTTGGCGAAGGACTTGGCTCGCCGAATCAGTTCCTCATCCAGTCGCAATGTCAGCTTTGTCGGCATGGGTCCTCTCCGGCTGATGGTGACGTATACTTTGTCGAAAAGCATGCGTCACCCACCGTTGTGTGTCAAGAGTTGTGAGGCGGAAATGAAGACGAGAAGCGTGAGAAAGGGGCCAGATCCGCCTTGGCTCGATTTCTCCCCCCGCTTCTTTCTGGTGGTGCGCCCGGAGAGATTCGAACTCCCGACCTTCTGATCCGTAGTCAGACGCTCTATCCAACTGAGCTACGGGCGCACAAAGGGATAAAGGTCAAAGGGGACTTCAGTGCGAGAGTAGAGCCCACGCATCGAAGTGGGTCCGCGTTGCGGGCCGCGCAGCCTCCTCCTATCCTTATACTCTTTGATAGACGCTTTGAAGCTGCTTGTCAACCGGGCCCCATGACGCGGTGTAAGCATTCAGTTAAATGACCCCCGGCAGAGCCGGGGGCATAGTTCTGTTAGCCCCCCAAGGGGGTCGGATCAGGAGCCCCCTGAAGGGGACGTCTCACCCTGAACCAGGTTGAGTTGTTCGAGGCG
>VGSG01000176.1 GCA_016875095.1 Deltaproteobacteria bacterium | reverse complement strand
GGCAGGGCTTGTAGAGGAGTACCGACAAAAAGTGAGGCGGGCGCAGGAGAAGAGGCTTCAGAGGAACCTCTCAAGAGCAAATCAACAACCAACACCTTTTTTCTCTTGATCTGCCTGAAACAGTACACTGGCACGACCTCAAGATCCAGGAGATTAACACGCTTGAGTTAACACTTCTTCTCACCTACACATGCAACGCTTCTTGCGTGTATTGCTACGAGCGAGACATAACTCGTGATATCTCTATGACACCGGATGTGGCAAAAAGTGTGGTGGGTTGGGCTCAGAGTTACGTGAAGAAGCACAATCTTCGAACACTGGATGTGTGTTTTCATGGCGGGGAGCCGTTCATCAATTACGACGTCATGTTTTACCTGGCCACGAGTTTTCGAGAAGCATTTCCGTCTATCGAATTCTCAGTTGTCACGAATGGGTCTCTAATAACCGCAAAGAATGCCATTCAGTTGAAAGACATCGGCGTATCCACCTGGCAGATCACGTTGGACGGAATGGGTGAGAATCATAATCGGTCACGGCCTATCATCGGCCAGGATGCATTCAGACAGATTAGTAATAATCTGCAGCACCTTCGCGAGGTGGACCGTGTGAAGATTAATGTTAACGTCTCTAGGTCAAACGTTCGCACTATTGAAAAAGACATCATTAGGTTCATATCTGAAGGGGCTATTCCACCAAACGCCAGAATAGTCATATCATTGGTCAGAAACCTTTCATCCTCTGGCTTCTGGCAACTGCCATCAAGAGAAGCTGGGGTAGTGATGGGGCGGCTCATTTCAGTACTCGGTCGCAATGGACATAGATACGTGGTAGACGATGCCCTCGCGTCCGCGATGTGCTCGGCGCTGCATCCGCACGCATTCGTGATTTCACCAACGGGCGTTCTTAGGCAGTGCATATCTGCCGTTGAGCGGGAGTTCGCAGTTGCTGGAAGCGTGCTCGATACAACCCAGAATGTCCACACCTCTGCGCTGTCCTCGTTTGCACGGCTGCGATGGAGGGTAAAGCCATGCTGCGATTGTCGATATCTTCCTATCTGTATGGGTAGGTGTGCTTTTGAATCAATCGCTAAGCTTGGTCGGGGCGTTTGCAGGCGGTCCTTTTTCGACACTTTGTGCAAGGTTGTTGTTAAGGAAAAATTCCATTCACGAATGCTGGATCTGCTAAACAACTAAGTGGGTCTAAAACAGTCCAGAAATCATGGACGAGGAGTAGTGGCATCACTGATTCACGGCGGGATGTCGCCTGACCCTAATGGGCTGTCCTGCAAATAGCGCGAAATCATTGCCAATCTCAGAGCGAATTAGCCGCGGGAAAAGTATCAAAGCTAATTGGGGGACATGACACTGGCATCCTACTTGATCGCCTGTAGCCCTTTCTCCCCCTTTAGAAGAGGGGGAGAAAGGGAAATCGGCCAGTATGCTCCTTCAGGAAGGGAGAAAAGGCGTCACATACCGCCGCTTTTCCAAAAAGTAAGATTTCTCTTCGGAAGACCGAGCGCGTACGAGTCCCGCGCGAAAATCCTTGACAGGGTAAGAAGTTGTGTGCGATGTTCCGACTGGCCGGTCGGTCACTCTGGACATGGACATGCCCAAACCAACCTTCTCAAACATCGCGCCGGAAAAACGGGAACGAGTCCTGAAGGAAGCCGCTCGCCTCTTCGCGACCAGAGGATTCGCAGAAACGGACATGGCGGAACTCGCCTCACGAGCCGCGGTTTCCAAGGGTTCGCTCTATGACTATTTCGAGAGTAAGGAAGATCTGTACCTTTCCGTTTGCCGCGACGCCCTAGCTCGGTCCCGAAGAGCTGTCTATGGCGGCATCAAACCCGACTGGGACCTATATCGTCAGATCGATCACATATTCCGCAAGGGAGCGGCATTCGCTCGCGCGAACCCCGAATACGTCCGCATGTACCTGAACGTCTCGGCGTCGGGCATGGAGCAGTTTGCAGACAAGCTGACGCGGGATGTTGAAGGGTACACCGCGGACCATCTCAAGGCCCTGCTCCGGCAAGGTATCCAAGACGGGATCGTGCGCAGCGACGTGGACGTGAATCTGGCCGCGTTTCTTATCAACAGCGTCTACATCATTTTCTTGGCTTCATTGGTTTCCCGTCACTACCAGATCAGGATGAAGGAATACCTGGAGATTGCGAGCCGAATCGACGCTCGATCCGCAACGGAGCAACTGGACAAGGTTATTTTGACGATTGAGCGGTTTCTCAAGCCTGCGCAAACGCGGCAAGAAACTGCTTAGAAGCGGTTGCAGGACCTGTGAGTTTTTGGAAGAGTTTTCGGGGAGGCCGAACAAAAAGGGCCTCCCCGCACCCCTCCCCAAAAACGCCTATCTTTTCCCGCACTTCCAGCGGCGCTGCAATAATACAGGCGGCCTAGGAGGATCAACGTCGGCGCACATTAGCTGCCTGCTTGAATGAACCAAAAGATTTTGCAACCAGATGTCGAAAACGAACATTACCAATCCCTGATACGGAGGCTGAAATGGCCACGACAACCGGCGGACGCATAATAGCCGAGATGCTGAAAGAAGAAGGGGTCGAAAAGATCTTCGGCATCGTGGACGGCACCTACCTTCAACTCCTCAAAGGCGCTCGGGATCTCGGCATGGAGCTGATCACTCCCCGGCATGAGACAATCGCGGCTCACATGGCAGGCGCCTATGCCCGGCTGACAGGCAAGCTCGGAGTATGCATCGCGAGCAACGGCCCCGGAGTGGCGAACATGCTTTCAGGAGTGGCGGTGGAAAATGCTGAAGGGAACCGAGTGCTGCTCATAACCAGCTCTCGACGGTCGGCCATTACCTATCCGGATCGAGGCGGAGCGTATCAGTGCTTCGATCAGGTGGCGGTCATTCGCCCCATGTCCAAATGGTCGCACAGCGCCCCGACTTCGGATAGGATCCCGGAGCTTCTGCGCAAGGCGTTCCGCAAATGCTATGAAGGAAGGCCCGGGGTCGTGCACT
>VGSG01000175.1 GCA_016875095.1 Deltaproteobacteria bacterium | reverse complement strand
CCCATAAGGTAGGTTCAAGGCCTATCATCCCCAGAAGCGTCTTCACCTTCTGAGCGAGAGAGCTTGCGCTCGCAGTCCTCTCTCCGAGCAGTATCCCAAGAAGCGGGAGGAGGCCCGCAATGCCCAACCCTTCGGAGAGGCCCGCGAGAACCAGCAAGCCAAGATTAAAGGCAGTCCTCAACCGGTATGTCGGCGCGATAGCTCGAAACAGGTTGAGCACTCCCGTTCGTTTGACCTGGGGTGAAGATGTTCTGGGGTTCACGCTCCTCCTGCTATCGACTTCGAGCGAGTTACCCTTAAATCATTAACATAATACGGCGCTGGGACCAAGGTTCAATATCCTCACGGAAGCCACGGCATGTGTGCGGCAAAGTAAAAGGGGGTTTTCAATCGGAGCGCTGTGCTCTCACAGTGTATCAAATTATGCGAAAATGACGATGCGGAGGCAAAACAGTCGGCCAGTGTTCGGTGGAATTCTCTCACGAGCCAAGAGGACCTACCTGCGGAGCGACCTGTCGTAGCAGCATCCGGATTGCTCACCCGTGGGGCCGGCGTTTGGAAGACTGGCGTCAGGTAGAGGTGGGCGCCGCTACTTCTAATCAGAGGCTATGCGGCCCGTGAGAGTTCCTGGTCGCGGATGTCCGAGCTCTGAGGTTTCGGCTTGCTCCCCGCACTCCCAGAGTCCGTCACCTCACCGGCGATCTCCTCGGGCGTCCGGAGGTGACGCTCTGTCACATAGGTTGAAATCACCGTGGCAATCTTCTTCTTTCCAGGCTTGTCGGGATCGATGGGGGCTTTCTCGGAATCCACGTGACTTGCATGGGGCTTCCGAATGACCACACCCTTCTTGTTCACCGTCGCGACCGTGACCCTCGCACAAATCCCACAATCCCAATGACCGGCGACACAATGTTGGGTATTGCTCTTTCCATATCCGGTCCTCCCCGGTGGATACATCGTTCCGCAAACGCCATGCACCCTATCCGAGGACCGGAAACCACTCCTTTCTCGCTCCTACTCCATCGGTTTCACTCGATTCATCTCCGACAAAAAATCGCGGCGCCCGGTAGAAGTTCGCGGAGAGGTGCGGAGAGCCTTTCTGATCCCCCGTTGAATTTGTGCCGCCTTCAGGTTATAGTGTGCCTATCAGAGGAGTACGTCGGGCTGCCACAGAGTCGCTCACCTAGTCCTAAGACAGCCTCTCCATCTTATGGCCAAGGACTGGTGGGCGACGCGCTAATTGATTTCGCGCAGGCTTGGTGCAGTCATCACGGGAGAGCGTGGATTTATTGATGAGATCGGGTAAGAAGAAAGGGCGCCAGAAGACAAGCAAATCCAATGAAGTTGCGCGAAGCAGCATACCTGTAGTCATTCAAGCAACTCATCAGAGCCTTACCTTTGAAGGAAAGAGCACTGTTGCCATCAAAGGCGAGATGATGGTGCTGGGCTATCTCATCGACAGACTGCACGCGTTTTGGGACGGAAAAGTAATTGTTGCGACCAGCACAAATCCCGATGACGACGCCATTTGCCGAGAAGCGGTTTCGCATGGGGCTTCCTGTGTTCGAGGCCCTCGGAGAGATCTTCTGAGTCGCCTCTGGCTCGCTGTGGAGAAAGAACCCGAAGACCACTTTGTCCGGGCCTTCGGCAATTATCCGTTGCTGGACTTGGGTTCTATGGCTTCTCTGGTGCAGTCTCACATCGAAACGGGCGCGGACTACTCCTACAACGATCATCGGGAAGGGGTGCCCTGGGGAATGGGGTGTGAAGTTGTTTCAAAGCGAACTCTGGAAACTCTCAGAAATCTGGACTTAAACTTGGAACAGCAAGAAGCTGGCACTCTGTATATTAGGCAGAATCCGAGCCTTTTCCGAATCAACCGCTGGTCATCCCCGAACGGAGATCCGACAATCAAGTTGGCGCTTGAAACAAGGCGTGACCTGATGTTGCTCCGAGATATTGTCGAGCACGTTAAGAACCCGGACGTCGTGTCGGTGCTGGCGTATCTGGCCGAACACCCAGCTCTGGCCTTCAGCAACCGAGAGAGCCCTCCTCAGGAGGTCGGGCTGGAAAAGATCCTCTTGCACGCGCACAAAATCGGCGCTTTGCGAGCAGTTGGACCCGAAGTTGTGGACTCGCACTATCCCATTAGCGTCGAGTTGTCTTTGACCAACCGCTGTAATCTTAATTGCGTGTACTGCTCCGACAAAGGCTTACGGAAGCGACAGGGCCTAAAAGGCGTGTTGAAGACAGAGACGGTTCTCCGGCTCTGCGCGGACCTCAAACAGGGCGGCGCCCAGGGCATTGTGCTGGAGGGCGGGGGCGAACCCACTTTACATCCCGATTTTGAGACTATTGTCGATTACCTTGCAGAGATCAAGCTTCCCCCGGGTCTGATTACAAATGGAACACGCGCGCTTCCGCCTCGACTCTTGAAATGTCTGGAATGGGTTAGGGTGAGTGTTGATGCTTCCATGCCGGAAGAGTGGCGTTGTTTAAAAGGGCGAAATATGTTCAATGATGTGCTACTCAATTTGAGACAGTATACGGAGCATTGCCCGACCGTTGGAGTGGGTTATGTAGTAACCAACAACAATATGAGCGAAATAGAATCCTTTGTTTTTCGGATGAGGCAGTTGGGAATATCCTATATACAGTTTCGTCCGGTAATCGACAGTCCCGACTTGGACCCCAGCGACACGGATCTCGGGTACCTGAGTCGCTATGAGACGAAGCAGTTTTCCATAATTCACGACGGGATGCGCGAGAATCTGCCGACCGGCAATCTGGGGTTGCCGTGCCGCGCACACAGTCTGACGTCAGTCATTAGCGCTGACGGGGGCGTCTTTCTCTGCGGACGGCTTAACATCCATTCCTGGGTCGCGCCCATAGGAAATGTTAATGATTCAACGTTTAAAGAAATATGGGAAGGAGAAGAACGAGCGAAGCAGGCTCGCCAGGTCCTGGATCCCGAGTTCTGCAAAGCGTTTTGCCCGAGGTG
>VGSG01000174.1 GCA_016875095.1 Deltaproteobacteria bacterium | reverse complement strand
GTCCAGGTGTGGGTGCGAGATATTACGGAGCGGATGCTGGCCGAAGAGTCTCTGAAGCAGAACCGGCAAATGCTCCAAACGATTCTTTCCGCCTCGCCGATCGGTATAGCTTACGCTGAAGAAGGCAAGATCAAATGGGCGAATCCCACGATGGCCCGGATGTTCGGAGACCAACCAAAACACGATTGGAGCGCTCAGGAGGTCAAGCAGTTCTACGCGTCTGACGAGGAGTATGTCCGGGTTACAGATCTGTTCCGCAGGAACTTACGGGAAGGAAAGCCCACGGAGATGGAAGCGAAATTCAGGCGGAGTGACGGGTCGGTCTTTGATGGGAGGATACGGACGAACGCAGTGGACCCTTCAAACCCGCGCAAGGGAACCATCACGGCCATTACGGACATATCCGCAAGAAAAGAAGCTGAGGCTGCGCTCAGGCAGAGTGAGGAGAAACACCGTGCCATCGTGGAGAACATGTCAGAGGGATATTATGAGGTCGATCTCGCAGGAAATATGACGTTTTGTAATGAATCTATTGCGAGAATGCTCGGTTATACGACAGAGGAAATGATCGGAATGAACAACCGAGAGTACATGGATGCCGATGCTGCCAGAAAAGTCTACAGAGCCTTCAACAGTCTGTTCAAGGGAGAACGTGCCGCCGGAACGTTCGTCGACTGGGAGCTTGTCGGAAAAGATGGCTCGAAAAGGAGTATCGAAGCTTCCGTATCTCTTATAAAGGATTTAGACGGTAATCCCTGCGGGTTTCGCGGCGTTGTAACAGACGTGACTGATCGGAAAAAGGCCGAGGAGGAACGGAGGCAAAGTCAGGAGAGATATCGTCACCTCGTTGAAAACGCCAATGATGTCATATTCACGAGTGATGCCAATGGGTATCTTACGCTTGTCAACTCCACCGGCCTAAGATTGAGCGGGTACTCGGAGGAAGAAATCGTGGGGAAGCACTATCTGGACTTGATACTTCCGGAGCACAGGGCCGCAGCGGCCCGATTCTACGGTGGACAGTTTGCCAAGAGGATTCCCCATACTTACTATGAATATCCTTTTGCCACAAAAGAGGGTGAATCACGGTGGTTTGGCCAGAGTACTCACATGGTGATGGAAGGTGACAAAGTCACAGGATTTCAATCGATTGCGCGGGACATCACTGACCGGAAGAAGGCGGAAGAAGCATTAGGGCATAGTGAAGAGCGGTATCGGCTGTTAGCGGAGAATTCCTTGACTGGCGTATTTATACACCAAGACGGGGCTTATGTTTATGCAAATGAGCGCTTTGCCCAAATAACGGATTACCCGGTTGAGGAATTGATCGGCCGAGGATTCTTGGAAGTCGTACACCCGGAAGATAGAGAGAAAGTCAAAGAAAGAGCCGAGAAGAGGTTGAAAGGGGAATCCGTTCCGCCTGTCTATGAATTGCGCCTGTTGTGCAAGAATGGGGACACCAAGTGGGCACAGGTGATGGCATCAACGATCAAGTATCGTGACCACGAAGCTATCATGGGGAACATGGTAGACCTCACTGAACGCAAGAAGGCTGAGCGAGAGAGAGAAAGTTTACGGGATCAGCTCTTCCAGGCGCAGAAGATGGAATCTATTGGTACTTTGTCTGGTGGTATAGCCCACGATTTCAACAATCTTCTCACGATTATCAACGGGTATGCGGAATTGATTCTTTCGGAGCGGATGGAGGACGATCCTATTTACGCTGATCTTCAGACGATACTCCAAACCGGGCGAAAAGGAGCCGAACTGGTGCAAAGGCTCTTGATGTTGAGCAAGAAGGGGGACAGCAATCCGCAACCTCTTGATCTAAACCGCACCGTGGACAACTCGGTCGCTCTTATGAGGAGGACTTTTCCGAAGATAATAGAGATCGAGACGATCTTTGGGAAAGGGCTGGGCATGGTTAATGCCGACGCGGCTCAGATCGAACAGGTTTTGATGAACCTGGGGATGAATGCCATGGAAGCCATGCCGGAAGGCGGTAAGCTTACGATTGAAACTCGAGATATGGTGGTGGACGAGGCATATTGCGGGCTGCATCCTGGGGCCAAGCCTGGGCGACATGTGCTCATGGAGATTTCGGACACGGGCAGGGGCATGGGCAAGGAAATCAAGGAGAGGATCTTTGATCCCTTTTTTACGACGAAGGGATGGGATTTCAAGAAGGGAACCGGGCTGGGGCTTTCAGTTTCGAAGGGGATCGTGGAGCAACATGGCGGTTGGTTGACGTGTGAGAGTGAGCCTGGGAAGGGAACGAGGTTCACGATATACCTGCCTGTCATGGAGGCGGCGTCCGAGCATGGTCAACGCAGGGCCGAGACCGGTGTTATTCCCGGGAACCAGGTGGTGCTTCTGGTTGATGATGAGGAATATTTGCGAGACTTGGGCAAGCGTATACTTGAGCGGTCAGGCTACACAGTAATAACCGCTGCAGACGGCCAGGAAGCTCTAGACATCTACGCAAAGGAACAGTCGAACATTGGACTCGTCGTACTTGATCTCATGATGCCCAAGATGAGTGGCGAGAAGTGTCTTGAGGAACTACTGAAAATCAATCCTGGAGTCAGGGTAATTGTTTCGAGCGGACATTCATTGACTCTGCGGGAGCAGGAACGCCTTGCTGTTTATGCGAAGGGCTTCGTGAACAAACCATACCGGGTTGAGCAACTGGTTCAAACAGTCAGGGAGACGGTTGGATGATTTCGGTCACTGACCATGACGGAAGGCACGGTATTCGATCAGGGATTCCCATCTGCCGAGACAAGGCTTCGGCGATGGGCAGGAATACACGGCAACTTGTGTCTTGGTTGGGGATCGTTGGGGGAGGGCTGTGATGACTTGGCTTTTCGCCTTTTGTACGGTGATTACCGGTTCTCTTGCAGCATGCCTGATGTTCTTTCAGGCCACCAGGAAAACCTACCCCGGCTTTGGTTCTTGGACTGTCGGGGTTGCCATTGTTGCAGCGGGATATCTTCTGTTTGGTCT
>VGSG01000173.1 GCA_016875095.1 Deltaproteobacteria bacterium | reverse complement strand
CAGCATCCCGCCATCTACGACAACCGAACGCCGCCCCCCGAGCGGAATCCTGTGCTCTCCCACGAACGTCCATCCCATCTTACGGCAACAATGCTCCAGGAGCCTCTGGAACGCGCTCCTCACCGCGCCCTCGTGCTTCACGCCGATCTTGTGGAATTCTTCGAGGCTGCTGTAGTAGTCCCGAATCGGCTTGTGGGATGTCTTCAAATCGAGGGCCATTTCATTCCTCTTGGGATGCAACAGTCGCAAGCATATCTTCGGCTCCGATGCGAAGGGATTCCAGAAGTTCCTCTTTTGTCCTTTCCTGCGCGTTGCCCCCCGGGATGTCGACAAGCCATCCTATCCACCACTTGCCACTTCGCTTTATCACAGAACTTGACTTCATGGACCACCAATCAATAGGGCGGTGAGATCCTCATACATCATAGTCACTTACGCTCGGCCAGTGAAATCTATATCACAGAGCGCTGATGCACGCCAGCAGTAGTCGCTCCTGTAGCAACCCGTTGGCGATAGCAGGCTGCGTTAAGATCTGTTCATTCGAATGAACTTGAAATTCCCCTCACCCTACCCTCTCCCGCCAAGGGAGAGGGTTTTCCAATCCTCTCCCTCGATGGGAGAGGGAGGGGAGAGGGTGACCTTTTTGGGCGAGTCCTGCCGACAGCTCTGGTGGGACGGACATCCCCGGATCACAGTCCAGGGCAGGCTTGCCCGTCATTTCCAGACAGGCGGGACGCCTGTCCCACCGGGGCCCCTCGAACGCTTTGTGCCTCAAATAAGTCACTGCACATCTGCCAGACAGCACCCAGTTCCAGTTCTCCAGGTGAGTCCTTGTGCCGCCCGCCAGCGCTTGACGCGAAGGACGAGCGCGGGTTACATTCCCGGCAAGGATTCATGCGCCCTATCGCATAAGCTGGAGTGAATAATTCATGGCGGAACGGTATACATGCGGCATTGATGTTGGTTCCTGCACCACTAAGGCCGTAATTATCAATGACGAGCCTCGTATAGTGGGCAGCCATGTCCTGTATTCAGGGACCGATTTTCAGGCCGCGTCTCAATCCGCATGGTTTGAAGCGCTCAAGCAGGCCGGGATTAAGCCCGATCAAGTCTTGCAGGTGGTTTGCACAGGATACGGCCGTAAGAGTGTTCCGTTCGCATCTCGAAACATCACCGAAATCACCTGCCACGGCCGAGGCGTGTTGCACTACTATCCCGGACCTGTCACGGTGATCGACATCGGAGGCCAGGACAACAAGATCATCAAATTGGGCGCACAGGGCCGACGCGTGAGCTTCAAGATGAACAGGAAATGCGCAGCCGGCACCGGCGCATTTCTCGAAGAGATGGCGCTCAGACTGCGGCTCCCCATCGAAGACCTGAACGGCCTCGCGGCCTCAGCCGATGGCGAAGTGCTCCTGGGCAGCTATTGCACGGTCTTCTCCGCAACTGAGGTGCTGGAAAAGATCAAAGACGGCCACCCGGTCAATCGACTGGTCCGTGGCTTGTTTCATTCCGTGGTCAAGCGAGTGCTCGAAATGGATACGCTCACCGATACTGTGGTTCTCACCGGCGGCGTGATCGAGCACAACCCCTTCCTCGCGGACATCTTCAAAGAAGAGACCTCAGCCAATGTGGTCATCCCCCCTCATCCCCAGATCGTGGGAGCTCTCGGAGCCGCGTTGTACGCGCTGGATGGGCAGTCACCAGCATAGTATCATGTCCCAGAAATAAGGCTCGTAAACATCGTTATCTGGCGTCCGTCATTCCCGCGGACGCGGGAATCCAGTCTTTTCAGTATGTTCTGGACCCCGGATCAAGTCCGGGGTGACGGGGTGGATTTGAGTTAACTATTTGAAATCACATTACGAGATCCTTTAAGTTAACGCCTATGCGCTTTCACGGGAATAACGGGTGAGCGTGTAGGATGCGGTGAACGACGTGAACCGCATCGTTCGCGGTCATTGCTCTTGGCGGGACAGTCCAGCGAGACGCGGGATTGCCTGTCATTTCTGGACAGGCGGGACGCCTGTCCCACCGAAGCCCTTCCATTACCCTGATCCATTTGATAGCCCTAGGTTGCGGTGTTGTTTTAGCCGGCGGCGAGGCGCTGGGACGCGGAAAGCCTCGACAGATGCGATTCCCAAGCGGAACGCGGGGGCACAACATGCTACATGCTGCTCTAGCCTGCAGGAGCGGTTGCACGTGGCCGGATTGTCTTCAGAGTGTCTCGCTCGGACTTCTGGACGTGGAAAAGATCCCACCGAAGCTGCAAGTTCATCCAGAAGTCAGCGGACGTGCCGAAGAATCGCGCGAGTCGGAGCGCAGTGCTCGGGGTTATTCCCCGGCGCCCGTTGACGATCTCATTAATGCGTTGATACGGCACACGAATCGCGTCCGCAAGTTCGCGCTGGGTCAGTCCCATCGGTATCAGGAACTCCTCTAGAAGCATCTCCCCTGGATGCGTAGGAGGACGATTTGTGGGAATCCTGGGCACGGTACTATCCTCTCTGAAGTATCAGTGATAGTCTACGATTTCTACTTCATCCGGCCCTCCCTCAGACCACACGAAGCATATTCTCCATCGCTCGTTGATGCGGATACTGTATTGTCCCGTGCGATCGCCTGTGAGGACCTCCAGGCGATTGCCAGGTGGAACGCTCAGTTCACGCAAGGCCGTTACCGAGTCGAGTTGATCGAGCTTTCTGATCGCGATCTTCCACAAAGACTCCGAGCACGTTTGCCGGGCAGCCTTCGTGTTGCTACCATTGAAGATGTCCTCCGTGCCCTGGTCTTTGAAACTAACGATCATAATAGCATGATAGCACGGAACCTATGCTATAGCAACCAAAAGATAAGGATATTATTACCGTACTTGAAAGAAATCCTCGAGTTCAGCAGCTTTGAAGGCTTCTACGTTCGCTAGTGTCCTGTCCCTCAACTACGCTGCATAATGGGCCGAATCAAGCCTAGGCACAGACGCCTCGTTCGGCAGATGTTTATGCAAGGAATCAAGGGGACAGCACACTATAGAAGGCTGC
>VGSG01000172.1 GCA_016875095.1 Deltaproteobacteria bacterium | reverse complement strand
GGAGGCTGGCTGGTGAACGCTGAACAACGAAAGGGTTGCCCGGCCCGCTTGCAACCCGGGGAACCTTTGCCTGAACGAGAGGGGTTGCCCACCCCGGAGGAATTGGAGGGTTGCGGCACCGTTCCACTGGGTTACGCAGCCGATGCGACACCTCAACCCTCCGATAATGTTGATGATACCAGGCACGGTTGCACTGTCTCACCTCTTACCGGAAGCGGCACGAAGCCTGGTCAGGTGCAACGCCCCAAGGAAGCCCGCCAGGAATTCGCACCTGCTGACAACATCCCAGAGCTATTGCACGGTGACGACGAGGAGGACGTTATCGGGTCCCTGCCCCCGGAGCTCCAAAGACGGCTTAATGCATTCGGTTGTCCCGGTTGCGCGGATTGCTGGCATAAAGGTAGTGAGCTTCTCTGCATTCTCCCAAACAAGCCGGTAGACCTCAGAAAAGAAGACGCAGTATGCCCCAAACAAGAGCCAGGCCCAACGAATCGCTGTACTGCGCGCTGGGAGATTGCGCCGGAGGTGACGCATAAAATCTAAGGAAGCCTGTACGGAACTCCCGATGATCCAAGCCCTCCAAGCCATGAGTTGTGACGGGGCAGTGAAAAACGCAGCTTATGCTTTTCTGAAGAAGGACTTGAGCACGGTGGTTTGGGAAGAAGATCTGAAAGCAGCCTATCATGGCCTTGCTTGCGCTCAGCAGCTTCTAGCCTGCCAAAACGAGCAATATCGGAAGGCCCTGTCCGAGATGCGGAAAACGTTGGACGCAATCGCCCGCATCGCGCGGATGAACGAGCGCCGCTTTAACCAGCTCATCAATTGGTGGAAGGAGTACCACAAGTACATGGGTCCCGCAGGCCAGCAGAAAGCCGCGGATGCCCTGGTTCGCATGATCGAGCGTTGGAGGTGAACGTGAAAAACTTCAAATTCGAGATCAAAGACAATGAGCTCATCATTCGTCTTCGCTTGGACGAAACGCATGGCCTGAGCAAGAGCGGCCGGTCCATCATAATCAGCTCATCGGAGGGCAACTTCCGTTTGTTCGACAAAGACGGTCCTCGCTATGAATTCGTGAACCTGACCGTTCACAAGCGAGCTCCCCAGGATGATGTGAGCGATGCAGACAGTGACACGACGGAGTGAGACCAGACCACTATGTCCGCCATGCCGGGTGAGCGTTGCAGCCGAGAAATGGCTAAGACCGGTCTCAGAGCTGTCTGTCTCGGCAATAAAAGGCAACTGACAGCTTTTTTCAATCCGAAGACCGGCGTGCACGTGCACGAAGACCAGATCCTGGAAATGGTGGAAAAAGGCAACGAAGCGTGAGACTCCTCACTACACAAGAGGCGGCAGACATCCTAGCCGTCACTGAGAAACGCATCCATGAGCTGTGTCGTGATGGGCTCTTGAGCTATGTCCGCATTGATGGCCGCGGAACAAGACGAGTCACCCCTGAGCAGATCCATAGCTTCATCGAAAGCCAGAAGGTTCCTGTTAGGAAGCCCGTTGACAGAAAGCCGGTCCGAGCTTTACCCTCTCCTCAGAAAGGAGGTGAGAAGGAAGTTGTTGGGGTTGATGAAAAGGGTCTTTCTTCGCTGCGAAAGGAGATTGAAGCGCTATGTCGGTAGCGAAGCGAGGCAAGACCTATCATTTGGCAATCCGGCCGTTCGGAAAGCTGATCTATGTGGCAACTCCAGCGGAAACAAAATCTGAGGCGAGACGGATTGAAATGGCTGTCTTAACTGCATGTCGCTCCGGTGACTACCGGGGTCTTGAGCCGGTAAGCCGAGAGGTCTGTGTGCGGATGTTCCGTAACCAGCACTGGGAACTGTCACCAGACCTGGCTCCACAGGAGCAACATCAAGAAAAGCTTACGTTGTGGCGTGCCATAGATCTTTTTCTCAACTACCCTGGTATCAAAGAGAGCAAGACGAGAGAGCGATATGTCAGAAGTCTTACCCACTTGATCAGAGCTTGGGGCAAAGATCGGAACGTCAAGTCCTTATGGATTCCCGATCTCAAAGCGTACCAGATTACTCCCAAGAGTGAGGGCGCGAGACCAGGCACAATAAACTGGGAACTCGCGACGCTCAGCAAGCTCTTCGGAGTGCTCATTGAACTTCAGCATGTTGATGTTAATCCGGTACGCCTCGTCAAGAGGTTGTCCACAAAGGATAGTGAGCGTGAAGTTTATCTGAGCCGGGAGTTTGTAACTCGTATAGCGGATGCTTGCCCGCAATGGTACAGGCTCATGATCTGGACCGCCTTCTTTTCCGGTATGCGCCGCGGTGAGCTTTTGGGGCTCACTCGAAGGAGGGTGAACCTTTCGAGGAAAATGATCCACTTGGGGCCTGAGCATACTAAGGAAGGTCGCCGAAAAAGAGTCCCGATTCATCATGAGCTTGTGCCGATCCTGGAAGAGGCCATGAAGGTTACTTCCCTGGAGAGCGATCACGTGTTTCTGATTCGAGACGCAAAAGGTGTCCGACCCGCTGAGATGGAAGCGAGCAAGTACCCGTGGGGCAGAGCGTGTGAAAAGCTCGGATTGGAGAAGCCCTGGCCACGGTTTCATGACCTGCGCCATACGTGGCGCGCAAATGCGAGGCGGTCCGGAATGGACCCTTTCATTGCGGAGAGCATCCTTGGGCATTGGTTCCGGGGCCGCAGCGTGAATGGAAGGTACGGGTTCGTGTCAGATGAGGAACTGATCCGAGCGATAGATCGGGTAAGCTTCGATCATGGCGAAACGGTGGTGTGGGTTTCAGGCAAGATGAGTACATGTAAGCAGTCGCGTAAGCAAAATGTAAGCAAACCCCGCCTGCCAAAGAAAAAAGGCCAGGCACTCACCCGACCTAACTCTTTGATTTTCTTTGGTCGGGACGACTGGATTTGAACCAGCGACCCCTGCATCCCGAAACCAAAATCGACCCCAATTAAGACAACGCCTTAGTCGAAAACCCCCTGTATGATGTATCAGGTCCGGTTGGACAGAAATTGAGAGAGAAAGGTGTTGGTCGAGCGCGGGGCTTTTGATATGGCCCTGGACTGGAGGAGGGAGATGGATGAGCGTTCAACT
>VGSG01000171.1 GCA_016875095.1 Deltaproteobacteria bacterium | reverse complement strand
GCGCTGTACAGCGATCGGAACTCGGATTTCGAGCTCAGGCGAATCGCGGAGGAAATTCTCCACAGGATTCAACGAAATCCTGACGCGGGCCGGGCCTACATCGTGGGCGGGCGAAAAAGGCAGATCAGAGTCCTTCTGAGCCCCGAAAGGATGGCTGCCAGACATGTTTCAGTCCTGGAAATGGAACGCCGCCTCAAAGCCGCGAATGTGAACCTTCGCGCGGGCGCCATGGACGTGCTGAACCGTGAAATAGTTGTCGATGCGGGTCCTTTTATCCGCTCGGTGGAGGAGCTGAATCAGATCATAGTGGGGGTTCATGACGGTCGGGCTGTTTTCCTACGGGACGTGGCCGATGTAATCGACGGCCCCCAGGAACCGATCTCCTACACAACACTGGCATTCGGTCCCGGAGCGGCTTACGATCCTGAAACCAAAGGCTCTCCGGTCGCGGAACGGGGGAGATCGCACCCCCAGGTCACCATCGCCGTGTGCAAGCGAAAGGGGACCAACGCGGTAAGGGGGAGATCGCACCCCCAGGTCACCATCGCCGTGTGCAAGCGAAAGGGGACCAACGCGGTCAAGGTCGCGGACGCCGTGGTCCGATCGGTGGAGAAGCTCAAGGAGACCGTAATACCTTCCGACGCGTATGTGTTGGTCACAAGGAATTATGGGAAGACCGCGGACGAAAAGGTCAATGAACTCGTAAAGCACCTGGCCATTGCCGTGCTGAGCATTATCGCGCTCCTTACCGTGATGCTGGGATGGCGTGAGGCAATGATCGTCGCTCTGGCGGTTCCCATGACCCTTGCGGTGACTTTGCTTGCCAACCTGCTGGTCGGGTACACGATCAACCGGGTGACCCTCTTTGCTCTCATACTCTCATTGGGGCTCCTGGTGGACGACCCGATCGTCGATGTGGAGAACATCCATCGACATTTCAGACTCAAGACTCACCCCCCGCTTGACGCCACGCTTCTCGCTGTGGATGAGGTGCGGCCGCCGACCATTCTGGCGACCCTCGCGGTGATCGCCTCTTTTATTCCGCTCTTTTTCATTACCGGCATGATGGGTCCCTATATGCGGCCCATGGCTCTGAACGTTCCGGTTGCCATGATCATGTCGCTGGTGGTGGCTTTCACAGTGACTCCCTGGATTACGCACTACGCGTTGAAGAAGGAGCGCGAAAGAGACGAAAAGCCGTACGATTTCAAGACTGGCGCCCTGTATCGGGTCTATGGCAAGATCATCACACCGTTTCTGGAGGACCGCCGCAAGAGCTGGTATTTCCTGGGCGCATTGATCGCAGCGCTGCTCGGATGCCTCGCGCTTATCGCGCTCAAACTGGTCCCCGTAAAGATGCTCCCCTTTGACAACAAGAACGAGCTGCTCATCGTGGTGGACATGCCCGAAGGGACCACGTTGGAGGAGACTTCCCGGGTCGCGGCGGACCTGGAGCGATACCTGGCCACGGTAAATGAGGTTCGAGATGTGGAGTCATTTGTGGGGGTTGCCTCTCCCATCGATTTCAACGGGATGGTCCGTCATTATTACCTGCGTGAAGGGAGTAACGTCGCGGAGCTTCGAGTGAACCTGCTCGACAAACACGAGCGAGCGTACCAGAGTCACGGGTTGGCGCTAAGGCTGCGTCCCGATCTGGACAAGATCGCAGCCAAGCACGGGGCCAATCTGAAGGTGGTTGAAGTACCGCCGGGCCCGCCGGTGCTTTCGACCATCGTGGGTGAGGTGTACGGTCCGCCTGGAGCTTCTTACGACGAGCTGGCGGAGCAAGCGGCAAAGGTGGGAAACGTCATGCGGGGCGCCCGCCACGTGGTCGACGTGGATGATACAGTCGAAGCGCCTCAAAAGAAGTATCGCTTCGTAGTTGATCGGAGCAAGGCAGGTCTCGCAGGCATAACCGTCGAAGAAGTGGCCCGATCGGCCAAAATCTTCCTCGGCGGGGACTCGCCCATCGTAATTCATCAGGAGACGGAGCGAACGCCGCTGGAAGTGAACCTTCGCTTGCCCCGGAGCATGCGGTCCCGTGAGCAGGATATGGGCGTTCTTCGAGTGAAGGCCGCGGACGGCGCCATGATCCCGTTCAATGAGCTGGGACATCTTGAAGAGACAGTCATCGACAAATCCATCTATCGCAAGAACATGCGACGCGTCGTCTTTGTGACGGCGGAAACCGCAGGCCGGAGCCCGGTTGAAGCCATGCTGGATCTACAGGGGAGTATGAGTCGCGCCCCGTTGCCGCCCGGTTTCACGGTGGACTGGGCCGGTGAGGGCGAGTGGAAGATCACGCTCGAAGTATTCAGAGACCTGGGGCTCGCCTTTGTCGGAGCGCTGCTGTTGATTTACATCCTGCTGGTGCAGCAAACGGAATCGTTTGTGATACCGCTGGTGATCATGGTTGCCATACCGCTTACCCTAATAGGCATTTTGCCGGGGTTTGCCCTGCTGAATCTTCTCCTCGCGCAAGACATAGGGATGTATCGCGATTCCATATTTTTCACGGCAACGAGTATGATCGGGATGATTGCGCTTGCGGGCATTGTGGTGAGAAATTCCATCATTTTGATTGATTTTGTCCATGTCCGCGTCAATCAAGGCCTTGATCTCAAGCAGGCCATCGTAGAATCCGGCGCGGTGCGGTTCACGCCCATTCTACTGACCGCGGGCGCGGCGGTCTTCGGGTCATGGGTCATCACGCTGGATCCTGTCTTCTCGGGTTTGGCCTGGTCCTTCATATTCGGTATCTTTGCGTCCACGCTCTTCACGCTTCTCGTTGTGCCTATTGTCTATTATATGATTTACGGGCCTCGCGCGGAGCACGCTTCTTCAGAGGCCGGGAGACCTTCCTAAGCCTTGCAGATTCCGCTTGACACGCTCACCGGAGAAGACCACTATACGCGAACGAAAGACCTGTGATCCACGGGGCGGGAAGAGGACGTATCCAGGTGGGCCCGGAAAGACCGCAAACGTTCTGCCGCCTCAGATGTCAGCGTGCGCTCCGACCGTCCGTTCCGGCGCGTTCGTTTTTCGTTTCGTAATCTTGGGACGGTTCCCTGAGAGCGATCGCGAGTCGCACAAACCGCTTCTATATCGTAGGGCCT
>VGSG01000170.1 GCA_016875095.1 Deltaproteobacteria bacterium | reverse complement strand
CCAGGTTTTTAGCGCCGAGCAGGACCGTGAACCGGAGCGCAAGAAGGTGTTCGCGGAACTCACCCACTTGGAGGAGCTCGCAAGCCGAACGAGCGATTTGGAAGCGGCTGAGACCGAACTCGCGGTCGCGACGCGGGAATTCAATGAGCGAGAGGCCCGGCTCCTGCTCGCCAACAAGGGCCATGAGGAGGCCGTGGGGCGACTCGAGGAGACCCATGAAGCGCTCCAACAAGCCGAAAGAGCAGCCTCCGGGGTCGAATTGGCGCAGGCGAGATCGCAAGAGATAGCAAAAGCTATCGAGAACCGCCAGAAACTCGATCAGTTGGCGAAGAGCAAACAGACCGCGTCAACCGCGCTTGCCTTGACTCAAAGAGAGCTGTCAGAAACCCTCGATAGCCTCGGCCGCGTTCAGGCGGAGCGCGATGCCCTCGAAGATGCCTGGTTTCGTGGACAAGCCGCGATCCTCGCACAGGGATTGGCCCCTGGCTTGCCGTGTCCGGTCTGCGGCTCCCCGGACCACCCTGCCCCTGCGGTCTCTGAACATGAACTCCCGGACCAGGATCAGGTCAAGGCGAAAAAAGCCGACCAGGACCGGTTATCGGAAAAGCGTCTGGCTGTTGAGCGCAAGAAAAACGATCTGGAAAAGGGCCTCTCTGAGATCGAAGCAACAATTCGGGCGATCGAGCAAGGTATGGCCGAATGGAGCGCCAGATCGCGAAAAGAGCTAGAGATTGAGATGGATATCCGATCGGCCGAGCTGGAACGCGTCCGGAAAGCATCCCGAGAAGTGGAGCGCCTCAAAGAAGACGTTCAGGCGGCTGAGCTGGCCGTGAGTTCGGCGCGAGAGAAACGCCCTGAACTGGAGAAGGCGCTCACACACGCCCGGGATCGTTTGGGACGGGTCCAGACGCTCGTAGAGGAGCGCCGCAGCCGAGCGCCCGAACATCTGCGGACGCGTGCCGCGCTGGAGAAAGCCATAGAAGAGGCCCGGAACAGCGTGGCTCGGCTCAGGGATGCGCTGGACCAGGCGCGTCAGGAGCTCGCGGTCGCTAACGAGAACCTTTCAGCCGGACGCGCGGAGGTGGATGCGGCTCAGGCGGCTTCGTTGGAGACCGGCCGCCGGTTACTCGCAGAACGGGAGGAGCTTGACAAACGTTTGCTTGAAGCCGGGTTCCCTGATGAAGCGGCCTTCCATGAGGCAAGGCTGTCTGAAGACCGGATCGAGGAGATAGAGAAATCGATCAAGGAGTTCGACGAATCAATGGCTGCGGCCCGCAATCGGCTGGAGCGCGCGGAGCAGGCCGCGTCGGGCGCAGTCGGGCCGGACTTGGAAGAGCTCGAAAGCGAGGCGAAGCAGAAGCGGAGTGAGCGTGACAGGATCGTCCGAGAACAGGGCGCTTTGGAAAAGGAAATTGCATCGCTCCGCAAAGCGTGTGACGCCCATAAAACGGCTGCTAGGCAGCAGGCGGCGCTGGAAGCGGAGTACGCAATCGTAGGCCGAATCTCGGAAGTGGCCAACGGCGAAAACAGGGATCGCATCACGTTTCAGCGCTACGTGCTGGCCACGCTGCTCGAAGACGTGCTCGCCACGGCTTCCGACCGGCTCAAGAGGATGAGCGGGGGACGCTTCCTGCTTAGGCGTCTGGAGGAGCACACAGATCGGCGCACCGCGGGCGGGCTGGACCTGGAGGTCACGGACCAATACACCGGCACATCGCGGCCCGTGTCGACGCTGTCCGGCGGTGAAAGCTTTCTGGCTTCATTGGCTCTGGCTCTCGGGCTTGCAGATGTGGTCCAGGCATACTCGGGCGGGATACAGCTTGACACCATCTTTATCGACGAAGGCTTCGGCAGCCTCGACCCGGAAGCCCTCGAACTCGCGTATCGGTGCCTGGTGGATCTCCAGAGAAGCGGCCGCTTAGTGGGAATTATTTCCCACGTTCCCGAGCTTAAAGAGCAGATAAACGTCAGGCTTGAAGTTGAGCAAAGCCGCCAGGGAAGCGCTGCGCGCTTCGTGATAGGATGATTGAAAGTGCCTCCGGCTGATACCAATGCGCTTTCAAACGAGTGAACTAGTCACCGCGGCGGGCCGGATCTCACGAAAAGCCTGCGCGCATACTTAAACCGCATCAATGTCTTTACGGTTAGGAGACACTCCAATGGCGTATGACAAAGAGATCGAAAAGGAGATTGAAAAGGTTTGCGCGGGAGTCTCAGGGCTCACCTCCAAGCGCATGTTCGGCGGCGTGTGCTACCTGAGCGCAGGAAACATGGCGTTCGGCATTTACAAAGAGAATCTGATCGTCCGCCTCGGGTCGGAAAGCGAAGCCACGGACTGCATAAAGTCCGGTCAGGCTCGAGCTTTCGACATCACGGGTCGTGCCATGAAGGGTTGGGTCATGGTCCCCAAGTCCAAGCTTGTCAAACCTGACGATTACAAACGTTGGCTGGATAGAGGGCTGAAGTTCGCTCAGTCTCTGCCGAAGAAATAGTCCGCCGCAATTCCGCCTTGCGAGCCACCTCCGCGACGACGGGCGCTCCACCCCGCGCCATAGGGTAAGGGCGATACCCAATCCGCTAACATTCTACTAGTATACGCCACTTTAACGCATGATTCCGAAGCGTTGCATGGTTTGCAATGGACAAAGCGCAGCGTCGATGAATAACCTCGTTGACTCGTCCGAACAGCCACGAATATGATGAATAAAGAACGCTCCGTTGGACATTGCTATGCCCCCAAGGGATGGAACGGACGGCGAAAGACGAAAGGAGCAGAAAGATGAAAAGAATGGACCGGAAGCTGCTGTTCCCGGGAATCTGCCTGTGTTTGATCGCCTTGGCGCCAACGGCCCCGGCGCAAGACAGAGGGATGATCAGAATCTCAGGGGCCGGTTTGTTGTCCGACGTGGTGGAAGGCTATGCGGCGGTTTACAAGAAAGAAGCGCCGAACTGCTCCGTGACGGTCACAGGAGCGACCACAGGGATTGGATTTCAAAGATTGGTGAATGGCGAATCCGACATTGCCATGATGACCAGGGCAGCGACCGCGGAAGAGACGAAGAGCGCTGCGGCCAAAGGGATATCTCTGGATTCAAAGTATATCGGTCAGATTGGCCTTGCCGTAATCACTAATGCCAGGAACGCGGTCAATGAGCTTACGATGGATCAACTGGCGGCAATATTCAAAGGTGAAGTAACAAACTGGAGTCAAGTTGGCGGACCTGGGGAACCCATAAAGGTCACCATAAGGGCTGTGCCGGAAACGGGCGCAGGGGTGCTGTTCCAGGAGAAAGTGTTGAAAGGAGCTCCGTACGCAAAAGATGCCAC
>VGSG01000169.1 GCA_016875095.1 Deltaproteobacteria bacterium | reverse complement strand
GGTGGGAGGCGGCTTGCATCCGCCTCTTGAAGGCCAGGCGCTCTGCAGGGTCATTCCGGCGGAAATAGGCGCGCAATGCAGGGTTGTAGCTCACGACGCCCTGAGAGCGCGGATGGTTGATTTCGGCTTTACCAGCCGAGGCACGCCGCTTCACATTAATGCTCAATTTGCAGAAGCGGATCTGAGAATCGTCATCGGGCAGATCGATCCCCACCAGTTTGTGGGGTTCACCGGCGGCGCCAAGGGCGTGGTGATCGGGCTAGCGGACGCGGAAACCATTGAACGCAACCACAGCCTCATGTTCGATCCCCAAGCTCAGGTAGGCCGCCTGTCGGGCAATCCGGTGCGTGAGGATATGAACGAAGCAGGCCGCATGGTGGGTATCCATCTTGCTATTGATATGATTCTGGATCCCGACAAGCGGCCCGTGAGTATTCTGGCCGGCGACCCGGAGGCCGCGCTCGAACTTGGAGCTGACGTTTGCCGCTCGGTTTATGGTGTAAAGATATCTGAGAAATTCGACGTAGTCATCGCGTCTTGCGGAGGGCATCCCAAGGATATCTGTCTCTACCAAGCCCAGAAGGGACTGAATCTGGCCTCGCAAGCTCTCAAACCGCGTGGAAAGATACTCCTGCTTGCCGCGTGTCCGCAAGGAGTGGGGGACGACGTGTACTACGATTACGTGGGCCGATTCCGGTCGCCTCAAGAAGTTCTTGAAGACTTCCAAGGCCTTGGATTCAAGATGGGCGCGCATAAGGCCTATCTGTTCGGCCGCACGCTTGACAGCTTCGATGTGGCTATCTCATCGGAACTGGCCGCGGAGGTTCTGGATCGATGCCTCCTGCGCTCTGTCGAGCCCGAGGCGCAGATTCGGCGATGGATCGACGAGTTTGAGGACAGGCCGCGGGTAGCGGTCATTCTCAACGCCAACACCACGTTCTTTATCGTGGAATCGATATAACCCGGGGTCTCGATGATCGCCCGGGAGCTCTACTCAGCTCAAAATCCGGAAAGGAGAGATCATGATACAGTTTCTGGTTCACGAAAAATCAGACAATGTGGGCGTGGCCACGGTCGATATCAAGGCCGGGGAGATCGCGAAAGGGTTGTACACGGACACCCAGGCCCCGATCGACATGAAAGCCTTGAATGATATTCCTCTTGGTCACAAGATCGCGCTCATCGACTTCAAGGCTGGGGACACGGTCACCAAGTATGGGCATGACATCGGGAGAATCGTTGCCGACACCGCGGCCGGCGCCCATGTGCACATTCACAACTTGAAGACAAAGAGGTGGTAGCGATGAATATACCTAAGTTTACCGGATATCGGCGCGAGAACGGAAGGGTCGGCGTTCGGAATCACGTGGTTATTCTCCCTTTGGATGATTTGTCCAATGCCGCGTGTGAGGCGGTCGCCAATAACATCAAAGGAACAATGGCCCTTCCCCATGCGTATGGGCGCCTGCAATTCGGCGAGGATCTTGAGCTGTTCTTCCGCTCTATTATCGGCGCCGGCGCAAACCCCAATGTGGCCGCGGCGGTGGTCATCGGCATCGAGCCGGAATGGACGGAAAGGATCGTGAACGGTATCGCCGAGACCGGAAAGCCGGTGAAGGGCTTTTCCATCGAGCGCAGCGGGGACATCAATACCATTGCCGCGGCCTCTCGCCAGGCATTGGAATATGTTCAGTGGGCGTCGGAACTCCAGCGGACCGAATGCGCTATGAACGAGCTGTACGTGTCGGTGAAGTGTGGTGAATCGGACACCACATCGGGCCTGGCATCCAACCCCACGGTGGGTAACGCCATCGATAAATTGGTGGAAATGGGCGCGACGACCTGTTTTGGAGAAACCTCCGAGATCACGGGCGCGGAACGCGTGTGCAAGGAGCGCGCGGCCACCCCGGAGATCGGCGAAGAGTTCATGCGCGTCTGGAATGCGTACAACGACATTATCGTGAAGTTCAAAACAGACGATCTTTCCGGGTCTCAACCCACGAAAGGCAACATCCGAGGCGGACTGACCACGATCGAAGAGAAGGCCTTCGGAAATCTTCAAAAGATTGGTAAGAAGTCTCGATATGTGGGGGTGTTAAAACCGGCCGAGGCGCCCAAAGGAAAGGGCTTATGGTTCATGGACACCTCATCCGCGGCTGCGGAGGCGGTGACCCTGTGGGCAGCATCAGGCGCAGTGGTCCATTTGTTTCCGACCGGCCAGGGCAACATCATCGGGAATCCCATACTGCCGGTCATCAAGCTGTCGGCGAATCCCCTCACCTGTCGGACAATGAGCGAACATGTCGACCTGGATGTATCGGCTATACTCAGGGGTGAGATGACTCTTGACCAGGCCGGTGACAAGCTCCTGGAGATGATTGCTCGCACGGCCAACGGCCGCCTGACCGCGGCCGAAGCGCTCGGCCACCGGGAATTCGTTTTGACCAAGCTGTACGTCAGCGCATAGGAGTGTCAGGGCGTACGATACGGGAAATGGACCACATGTTCCTCTAGAGGAGAAGATCGAGAGTCGCCTTGCGCCGAAGCGCCGTCAAGGAGGTGAGACCTTGTTCTTGGTGGGGCAGGCATCCTGCGTGTCGTGGTTCCGGAGAATAGATCTCTTTACCGACAGGCGAGACGCCTGTCCCGTCAATGCCATAGTCTCTTTTCCCGGCTAGGCGGGAAAATTCAGCCTGAACCCGATCTTAGTTTTGGAGAAGAAAACAGCGAACTGAAACGACTTGCTCGACCAAGACCCTTGAAGACCTTCTTTTGATTCGGCGCATTTCTCCAGCGGAGAGCGAGAGTCCACATGCCGAAGGCACAAAGCTGGTATGACGGAATTGCAGCCCTTTTCTTCTTTGGTGTCGGCCTGTTCTTTGCTCTGTACGCTCGTCGGGTGGAAATTGGGGCCTGGAACGAGCCCGGGCCCGGATTTTTGCCGTTCTGGGCGGGAATCACCTTGTGCGTCATGGCTGTAGGACTCTTTATCGGTAGTATGCGACGGACCGGACTAGCGCTTCCCCGGTTCTTTCCCCAGGCCGATTCCTGGAAGCGGGTTTTGGCAACATTCCTTGCGATGGTCGTATACATGCGGATCCTGGATCTTGTGGGCTTCACAATAGCGACCTTTATCTTTGTGGGCTTCCTGGTGAGGTTTATCTTCCCGCAAACCTGGACGCGAAGCATTATTGTGGCCGCGCTCAGTGCGCTTTGCGCGCGCCTTCTTTTTATCAACCTATTGAAGACCCAACTCCCACGGGGTTTTGTCGGGTTTTAGGCCTCCTATGGATCTACTCAACCATATGGCTATGGGAGCTCAGGTGGTCTTCACG
>VGSG01000168.1 GCA_016875095.1 Deltaproteobacteria bacterium | reverse complement strand
GTGACATGGAGATTGCAGTCGAGCATTACCCAAGAGAGTCTTGCCACGCGGGTGGCCACGACGTCATACGTCGGGGTCGCGAAGCGACAAGAAGCGACGGTGGACACACGCCGTAGTAGCTGTTCAATTGTGAGATTGCGCACTTGATACCTAGATCGCTTCTTGTGCCTTCGGCGCCGGGACGTATGACGTGCCGGCCACCCCACTGGAGATCAGCCGGTCCGACCATCCCGAGTTTTGAGCCCGCGTCCTACCTTCTCAACCGTTGCCTCAGAGCCAGGGCAAACAAACCTATGAGCACAGGCCCCAAGAGGCTCTGAACCAGGTTTACCAGCCTGGACCATCCTTCCGGCGCGAGGTTGTCAGGTTTTAGAAGAGTCATGACTCGAACGCTGTATTCAATTGTCGTCCACAGATCCGGCCCTGCCCCGCACGTCGCGCCTCCCCCCGCGCTCTTTGGCGACAACCCGAACCATAGATACCCAAGTGTGGATATTGCCAGTAGACCGACCAACCAAAGCAACGGCCGCACCCACCGTTCGCCGTATCCGCTGACCAACCAGTACAGCGACAGCGCAAACCAGAGCCCCCAGGGCGTTTCCGGATTCTTCCGGCGCATCTCTTTCTCGCCGTAATGGAAATCGCCCGCGCGTTCGTAGTCCTTCCGGTCTTCGTAATTCTGTTTCAGTTCACGGTACAGCCGCTCGATGTGTGACCAGGGGTAATTCTTACTTAACTTCGACTTACCGATCTCATCATACACCCCGATGCGGCGTCCAATCCTGCCGAATACCGCATCGTAACGCCGCTTCAACTTGGGATACTTCTCTCCCAGATGACGCTTGGCAACGCGCGCCCACTTCGCGCTGCGGCGGATGAGCCTTGGCTGCCGTGGATCCGGATGCCACGGTATCTCCGGCCACATCGCGCCGGTGATCTCGGCCTTGCGCAGGTCTGTTCCCAGGAAGCGGCACTTCCGCAGGTCCGCGTCACGAAAGGTCAGCGCATCGAGCGGCTCGACGATCAGATTTCCGAAATCGACCTTCGCGCCTGAAAAGATAAGCTGCTCCCCGCCCTCTCCTGTTGCGCCGAAGAAGATCGTCCTCCCCGTCACGCGACTTTGGTGGAAATCGGCCTTTTTGGCGAAACGAGTGCGAACAAATGATGCTTCTTTGCTGAACTGAGCCTCCCCGAACCACGCATCTCCGCTGAACTGAGCCCCATAGAAGCTCGCATTTCCGCTGAACTGGGCCCCATAGAAGCTCGCATTTCCGCTGAACCGCGCCTCCCCGAACGTCGCAGCTTTGCTGAACTGAGCCCACCCGAACCTCGCATCTCCGCTGAACTGAGCCCCATAGAAGCTCGCATTTCCGCTGAACTGAGCCCACCCGAACCTCGCATCTCCGCTGAACTGAGCCCTCCCGAACCACGCAGCTTTGCTGAACTGGGCCTCGCTAAACTCCGCACCTCCGCTGAACTGAGCCTCGCTGAACCACGCATCTCCGCTGAACTGAGCCCCCACGAACCACGCATTTCCGTTGAACTTGGCGCGGCTAAAATCGGCTTGGTCGAAGGTCTGCCCTCGAAAGCGAACCGATTCCGGAAAGACAAAGCCGGAGAACTTGTCTCCGTGTTCCTTGCGATGCTCTTCAAAGGCAACCCAGAACGCTTTTTTGTCTTTCTCGGGGTCTTCGGAGTGCAGGATGCACAGATCATCACCGTCGGGGCCCCCGAGGGCGTCTCGCCCACATTTCTCGTGTTCGCATGTTGGCATGGAGGCGTTCCTCCTGGTTGTGTGGCCCTATTATTGGTAGGTCAGATTGATCCGTGCGAACGTCGACACGATTCTCTCGGATCTCACGTCTGAATCAATCACTACCCCACGAGAATGCGGTTCATAGTAGGGGCGCACGGCCGTGCGCCCCTACAGTAGCCTGTAGGATGCCGTAAATGCAATGAACCGCATCGGTCGAGGTCTTGTCTCAGCGTGGTACCGAGGTACTGCGATGTGGTTTTTTGCTCCTGGTGGGACAGGCGTCTCGCCTGTCTATTCGGGCATCAAGACCTCTCCCCAAGGCACGACAGGCTAGATGCCTGTCCCACCAAAGCTCTACCAGTGCCGTGACCTGTTTGATACCCAGTAGGGTGCGGCCAATAAGACGAACCGCATCCTATAAGCTTGAGGCAAGAGAGACACCCACCGCCAAAAGCGCGACCAATGCGGTCTCCGCGCGGAACGTGGGGGCACCCCATCCTACGCCAACCTTTCTACGACTGCATGGCTTGTTTCGCAGCTTCCAGCAAGAAAGCGGATCTGGACATCTTGCGGCGTCTCGCGCACGCGTCTATTGCTTCCAGGTCAGTCTCCGGAACCGTGATATTTATCCGTTTGGTCTTGGTGTCCGGCACGCTGACCAGGAATGGCACAGCATCCGCGTTTGCGGGGTCAGCCATGATCTTGTCGAGGGAGCTCGGCTCCGGAAGCGGCTCGCCATCCTCCATCATGCCTCTTATATGAAACCTCAAAGCCTCTGATGCCCTCTTGTGGGCCTCTTCAAGAGTTTTCCCAGCGGTGATGCAGCCCGGAAAATCCGGGAAATCCACCCCGAAGTTGCTGCCCTTTTCTTTTCGAAGCAGTGCTATATAGTTAGCCATCGTCATGCCTTCCTTTTGCGCCCTTTGAGATCTTCGCGTAGCGTTAGCCCGGATTGGCGTCGTATGCTGGCGAGGGCGCCGTTCGGGATGTCTTTAACCGGATGCGCAACGGTCACTCGCCCTGGTTTAGTCTTGTGCTTGAATTGTACGTGGTCTCCTTCCTGAGCCACACGATACCATCCGTCCGCCCTGAGTCGTTTTATCACTTCATGGCTGTCCATAACTATACACACCAATACACATAACGGCAAGATTCCATCTTATTGTTGCTCTATTCGGTCTTACTTCGTCCCTTCCAACACTTTCAAACACTGGCGAGCCATCATCAGCTCCTCGAAGGTTTCCATTACCAGGATCCTCGTCTTGGAATCGGCCGCGGAGATCTCCGCAAAACGAGCTGAATCGGTCAGAGAAATTTCGGTGTTCTTCTTGGCGTCAAGGCGAAAACCCAGGTCCTCGGTTCCGTCGAGTACTCTGGCCCTGACAGTTGGGCTGTTCTGACCGATCCCGCCGGTAAAGACCAGCGCGTCACATCGACCCAGCGCCATGAGCATTGAGCCGATCGCGCGTTTCACTTGGTAGCAGAACGCGGCTACAGCCAGTTGGGCTCGCGCGTTGCCTTCTTGAGCCGCGGCATCCACGTCCCTGAAGTCACGGCTCACCCCACTGATTCCTATGAGCCCTGACTGCTTGAAGAGCATTTCGATCATCCGGTCGGGCGAAAGA
>VGSG01000167.1 GCA_016875095.1 Deltaproteobacteria bacterium | reverse complement strand
GAATACCTTCACGAATCGAGAATGCCATTGAGGGTTGGCGCCGATTCTGACTGCGCCCATCACTTTTATGCTCCTGCGAACAGGGGGGCTTAACACCTGGACTCCAATGCCGACAAGCGCCCATGTCTTGATTACCGTTCCGGCCTGCTGAAACACCGCTTCGTCCTGGTACAGGGTTACGCCTTGCTCTTTTTCAGTTTTTTTTAATGGCCCGGAGGTTCTCGAGTCTCCACGTCCGCTGAGCTTTTTCATCGGCTTTCGACGAGCTCCTTCCTGGACGCTGCACGGACAAGCCCAAGCGGTGAAGGATTTTGCCCATATGGTCAGGATGATATGAGACTCCGAATAGATCTCTTACCAACGTGACAATAATCGGAGTGGTCCAGACACCGGTGTCCAGGCCCGCTTGCTGAGGCCCGGCTGCAATGATGCGCGTCAGTTCCGCCTCTTGTTCGTCGGTCAGCCTGGCTTTTGACCCCTTGAAAGGGCCCTTGATCAGCCCGGGGATTCCCTTGAGTCGGTAACGGTGAATCCAACCCTGCAGCGTTCGTCGCCCCACCCCGAGCACCTGTGCAACGTCGATCTCTTTGTTGCCCCGACTGACCAGCAGCAGAGCCTGAATCCTCAGGCACTTGTCCAGGTCCCCATGAAATCGGGCATCTTGGAATTCCGCGGCAAAATTCCTCTGCTCTTCCTCCGAAAGTCTCAGTCCGGGTCTCGGCATCGCTCTTCCTCCCAACAGGCAGTTTCAGAGGCCAAATACCAAAACCCAGGTCAAATGTCGCGGCGTTTCTCATCATCCCCGGAACCAAAGGTTGACCCCGTTGGCGCGTATGTCAATGCAGGGGACTATAGCTTGAGCAATTGCATTAACGTCGCATCCGACCACGTCATGCCCGCCAATAGGAGAAGATTTGGTTGCGCTCGCAAGAAGGGCTTGCCGCGAACACCGTTACCCTGTAAGGAAGAAGCTGGACAGTACATCGAATAACTGGGCTGAGAAATGGCACATCCATTGTCTATCGAAACACTTTTTGAAGATCTCAAGCCTCGCGACGTGGTCTTTTGGACTGGTGCGGGCATATCTGTTGCTCCGCCAACAAAGCTTCCAGATGGGTACACTCTGACAGTAGAGAGCATGAAGATATTTATGCCGTGGTCAGTTGTCGACTCCGTCTATAACACATTCCAGAAGAAGATATTCAAAGATGCTTTTGGGCACGCAAAAGCTGCTCCCCGGCTTGAACTGGTCATACAGAATGCTCACTCTGTACTCGGGCACAAAGCGTTCGAGTGCTTCTCGTTCATGGATATACCTTACGAATCGCTGAACAAATACCATTACTTCTTCGCGTCACACGTTCTTCTGGGTGGCACACATTTCACGATGAATCTCGATAACGGCATCGAAAGGGCTATGGAGTTACTTCTCAGCGGGGGCTGCCCTATAGAGAATTACGTTGTAGACGATCCCGATACCTTCAATGATCCTGATGCTCAATTCGCTGGAAAGTTGATAAAGCTGCACGGCTCTATGGCAAAAAGGTCGACGCAACCAAAGCTGGGCCTTATACTGAACAACATAACGGCGGGACTTGGCAGAAAATTGTCGAACAAAATCCGAGAAGTCCTTCAGCATAGCAGGTTACTATGTTTCGTCGGATATGGCAGTGTGGATTCCTTCGATGTAACGCGTTTTTTTGACCGACAGCTGGGGAGTGACCTGCGGTTAGATCTGGTGGTTCTATGGGTACAATATGGGTCTCAAAAAACACTAGAGGAGATGGATGTTGACAAAATAAAGAACGGTGGGCCAACCATTATAGCAGGATGCCAACGCAACGGCTGCCAATCGTACGGCGCGCGCGGTAATGCAGAAAGCGGGCTGATTGAACCCCTCTCGTCTGTGTGGAACATCACAATTCCTGCGGTTGAGACAAAGAACTACGATTGGCGCACCATTATGGAGCGCGATGCTGTTTCCGTAGGCATCTCCGACGAGTTGCGGATTCTTATTGGGGGGCGTTTCGCCTGGAGTCTGGGCATGGGGAAGCTCGCCGTCAAATTGGCTCAATCAACCCGCCCCGAGAATCATGTAACTCCTCCGCCGTTCGGGGAAGGGGTGACTTTGCTACATGAAGACCAGTACTATTTCTTCTATACCAATGGACTGCGGGATTTGGGACGGCATGGCCAGGCGATTTCTCAATTAAGAAAATGGTTCCGCTCTGCAGCCCGAACGCATTTCAACGAGTTCTTTTATCACTATAGACTAATGGGAGAATATCGCTTAAGAGGGAATTTCTGCTGGGCGATTCTACACTACCTTTGGGGTAAGAGACACCTCGACGTTCGTAGCGAAACCTTTGAAGGAGAACAGCAGCAGTTTGTCTCTCGTTTCTACGTCGACTATCTACACGTGTACAAGGACCTTTTCAAGACGAGATGGTTCCGCTGCGGCTTGAGCCGCGTGTTCCTTAGCTTGGCAAGAAAGGAAATCACAAAAGCATGGCTGGCGGCCTGTCGCTGGAACTGCCGAACCAATTGCGACCCACACGTATTTGCGGTTCTTGCACACCTTGCGCGTTACGGCCAATTACCATTGAAGTATGTAGAGGTAGTCGAAACGGCAAGCAAGGAAATAGTCGAATTCGATAAGAGCTTGCTATGGCACGGGCCAGAAGTTTATGTCGAAACAGACAGTTTCATTGGAGACATAAACTTCCATTGGGGCCAAATTGATCAACGGTTGAACAAAGGCTTGTATGATGAGGAAACAAGGTCCACAGTTCAAGAGACTCTTAGAAAGGCAATTCGGCTCTTTGATCGCCCTGGAGTTTGGAAAGGTTACGCGAAACTTGCTGCGTTGGCGCATGCCGCAGGAGGGAAGCCAGGAGAGGCATCTAAGACCGCCATAAGGGCATTACGAGCACTGGCGATGGTGGATTACGGGATTGTCCGAAAGATAGGTCTCGCCAGACAACTCAAACGGCTAGCGCGATTGCGCCCCTAGGGGGATAGGAACAATAAGGGGTTGGGGTTCCGTGACTTTTGCTCTGGTAGTTCGCTCACACTGCCACACAATTCCTGGGCCGGCTGTCGCCGTACGAGCAATGGCACGAAATTCAAGTTCCGCATAGTTCTTCAAGTAGTCGAACATACGTGTTTTGCTTCTCTAGATCACCCAAGTACTGATGGACCCAGGTACGAGCGCGATGCCCCAGCTGTGCACTCAATTCCCTGGATTTCCATAGCTTGGCCAGAACGTCCGCCATCTCCTCTTGATTAAAGGGTTCGACGGTGATCGCATTCTGGCCATCGATAGCTGTTTCCGCTAATCCGGGGATCGCATATGATCGGCGACAATTACACTTGAGCGTCAGCGACAATTAGACTTGTGCATCCATCAGGGTGTGGTTGTCTGGTAGAGATGCCCGGAAGTTTTCACTGGGAGGGGGCATCTGGTGCAGACGACGGACGCTCAAGTGAGGAAGATGATGAAGGAGTATAGGAGGACGGGAAAGGTGGGAGAATCGGCTCTTC
>VGSG01000166.1 GCA_016875095.1 Deltaproteobacteria bacterium | reverse complement strand
TTGTCCTGCAAAGGAGAACTCGCTGTCTTCGCCCACAGCGCTCGAACGGACTGCAACCGGGACACGCGTTCCGGCTCTTTGGGCCATGCGGCGGTATGCCACTAATATCTCTTCCTCAAGCACGGGTGGAGTCAGCAGACCCAATATGCGCTCTTGCAACTCCTTGCTGACTCGATCCACATCCTCCTCTGAAAGGATTTCAAGATGTTTGTCCTGGATCCAGGACCGAATGCCGCCCTCCTCCAGCAGAAGGCGAAAGCCCTCGGTGGTGACCGCCATGCCGTCCGGCGTGGGCAACCCCATCGTATTGGCGATTTCAGCCAGGTGAGCGATCTTCCCGCCCACCATATCGATCTTCATTCCGGAAATAGCGGGCAATTCAAGGACCAGTTCGGATGGGTGCGGTTCCGGTCGGTCTTCAATAGACTCCGTCAGTGTGCCCGCGATTCTTTCAAAAGCCTCTCTCAGGGCCGCGTACCGATCACCCGATATCACATTGATGCTTTCCACCATGGCATGGACGTCCGAAAGGGCTCGGGCCGCCTTCCGCTTCACGAATGAGCTGTCCAGGTAATCGTGACTTGATCGCCTTTCTTCCAATTCGCCGAGAGTTTCAAGAAAACTGTGGTTGGCGGAGATCAATTTGCGGAATTCAGTGTGGTAGAGTCTGAGCCGAGCAAGCTGGGAATCCGGAGAGACATCATGTCCTTCCCGCAGACCGATGATTTCGAGAAAGAGGAGCAATCCTCGCCACATGCGGAGGAGCAAGGTCTCAGTCTGATGCTGGAGCTTGTCGGGTTGACTTAGTTCTGTGTCGGCCATGGCCTATCTTTTTGTTCGATGAATAGTTGAGAGAGACGGTCTCCGATGCGAGAATCGCCATGTGCATGATGATTCGCATCGGTTCCTGGGTAAACCCATCTCGGGTTGACGGCGTACTCCTCCAGCGATGCGAGAGGAAATCCCCCGCGCCCCCCTTTTCTAAAGGGGGATACAGGGGGATTTGATGAGCGATAAGTCACAGACTATGAGATTGCTTCGTCCCTCGTTCTGCGGAAAAAGCCGCAAGAAATAGAGTAAGCGCTCCCAAGACTACGTTGTTGTCGCAGGGGCCGCGACAATCAGCACCGGGCGATTAGCGGTTCTCACGACGCTCCGCGTGATGCTTCCCATCACCAGGTCTTTGACCCCCGTGCGGCCGTGTGTCCCCATCACAATGAGATCGGCCGCTTGTTCGGCCGCGAGGCCGACAATCTCATGGGGCGGCAAACCAATACGACAATAGGTCTTCACTTGCTTCACATCTACCGCGCATTCCTTTGCCAGCGATTCGAGGCGCGCCTTCGCGGACTCTTCGGCCGAGTTGAGAATTTTCCCGAGCGCGTCATCCATCCAACCCGCTCTGTGTTCTTCCGCCACCCAATCCGCATAGACAGGAAATCGATTCGAATCGATTACGTGAACAATGAGAAGTTCGGCCCCGCAATCCTTTGCATAGCCTTTGGCCAACCGGAGCGCGGGCGAGCTGTTCTCTGAAAAGTCAGTGCAACAGAGAATCTTCTTAGGAAGCATGGCGCCAACCCCTTTCCGATCACGAGCTGTTGCATGGGGCAACAGCGCATGTGTCACTTTTTGGATCCCGCCGCCTCAATGACCGCGACCAACTCCATGATCGGACAAGGCTTGAGAAGGTACGCATAAGCGCCCTTCTCCAAAGCGTCTTCTTCCTCAACCAGAGCGTAATGTCCGGTCAGCACGATCACGGGGACATTGGGGGACAAGCGCGAGATCTCCTTGAACACTTGGTTTCCGTCCATGCCCGGCATCTTGATGTCAAGGACCACGACGTCGAAAGTGTCCGCGGCTATCATGGAAAGCGCTGTAAGGCCGTCTCTCGCTTCCTTGACACAAAAACCTCGGTTGCTCAGCACCTTCTTCATGCCGGCAGTGAACCCAACTTCGTCATCGACAAGTAAGACCTTTATGTCGGACATGAATGCCTCAATTTTTCTTGAAGCCTGCCAACAAGCTCTTTCGCGCTCTTCTTCCGAAGCGCGTAGATAAAGATCGGATCGGTCGCCCCCTGACGGCTTTCCGTCTCGACTTCGATCCACCGGGTAGGAAGAGCCAATCCGTGGAACACACCGAGCAGCCCGAGGATGAATAATATCGGACCTGTGAACTGAAGCAAGTCGTAAAACACGACGGCTATTGCGCAGAATCCTCCCCCGAGCAACACTTCTCCGTGCCTAAACTGGAACTTCTTGTTCAACTTTCGGATGCGATCAAGCGACACCGCATCCATCGATGTCCGGTCCCTACTGTCAGCCGTAGGCGGCTGGTCGGGCATGATCGTTGCTTGGACGCGGAACAGCCTCTTATTCGTCAAGAACAGGCTGATCGCCTGCTGGGCCGGTTCACGAAGGATGGACTGCATGAGGCGAAAGTGAGTCCAGATCGTGTGATGCTCGCACTCAATGGTCTCACCTTCGGCCATCTTCTTCGTGATAATAGCGCGATAGAGGGACACGGTCTGATTGGCGAGTTCCGCCTGGAAATCCTTCTCTCTCAGATCCCCTCTATCGCGCTTGGGATAGAGTTCCGCGATCTTTCCGCGGATCTCGGTGATATCAGTCTTCATACGGGTACTCGCCTGGTGACACCTTTGATGCGTGATAACCGGGCAACAGTGTCACGACCACGGACACCGTGATGACGAACAGGATCACGAAACAGTACCACCAGTCCTTAGCCGCCCAATTAATATAGAGCCAGCCGAGGAGAAATCCGTACAACAGGATGTTGAGAATAATCTGCATTTTACTGCCCCCTTTACACCAGCGCGTCTTTGAGCCACAAGGCATAAATCCCGGCCGCGGCGCACAAAGAAAAGGTTAGAAGCATAATCCAGTACACCAACATGTTATCGATCAGCACTTTCATTGTTTAGCACTCCTTTGCATTTCTCGACGGTCTTCGCTGCGGTGATTCCTTAAAGACCCTGCGAAAAACTCGCTCTAGTCCCCCTTTACCACGAGCGCGGGTATCCAGTTGGGGACCCACTTCCCATGGCGGAATCGCACCGCGAACATGACGAGCGATAGGATAAAGAGGCACAGAAAGATCATCTCACCCAGGGTAAAAACCACTGCGAAGAAGTTAAGGAATTCATACTTCTGCGCGCTCAGCAGATAGACGAGCCTGAGGAAAGCCCCTACCGTGGCCAGGCCCAGAGAGTAACTCAGGATGTAGCGGATGGCCGGGCCGCGGACATACTGGGTGGCGATACTGCCAAATTGAGCGCCAAACATGGCCCCAATGATCATGAAGAAGACAGCGACCATGTCCACGTTCCCGCTCATGAACTGCCTCAAAGCCCCGTACCCGCCGGAAACGACGATCTCGAGCAAGTCGGTGCCCACCGCTATATGAGTGGTCGCGCCGACAACGTAGACAAGGGCCGGGACTCGAATGAATCCTCCGCCTACGCCGAAGAACCCAGCGAGCACTCCGGTCGCGACGCCCACGATGACCACCACCCACATAGAGATCACGATCTTGGCCACATGGCAACGAATAATCGGCCACAGGCTGATGCTCTGAAAAAACTGCGGAATTCTGCTCACCTTC
>VGSG01000165.1 GCA_016875095.1 Deltaproteobacteria bacterium | reverse complement strand
CCCCTCCCAGTGAAAACTTCCGGGCATCTCTACCAGACAACCACACCCTGATGGATGCACAAGTCTAATTGTCGCTGACGCTCAAGTGTAATTGTCGCCGATCAATTGAGCGCCATGGATGCAATCAAAACGAATTGCACGGCCCTATCGGCGGGAATAAATCACTCATCCGACATACGCTCTTCCTGTCCGCAGGAGGAACAAGCATTGAGCAAGGGGCGGGGGAAGTGTCGCTGGAGCAACCTTCCGTAATCCGCGCGATCTGAGGTCTTTGAGCCATGCCCGGTCTTCCGGGTTATGGACGGGCTTCGGCTTCGGCCGAGGCGCCGATAAGACCGCCGAATGGCGGCTATCTCTTCCTGAGGGGGTGTCTCATGGCGAATGGACTCAAGGCGGTGTACGAAAAGGCGAAAACCGATGCGGCGTTTGCCAAGGAACTCGTCTTCGATCCAACAGCGGCCTGCCGGAACGCAGGTATCAGCCTCAACAAAACCGAGATCAAGCTCTTGGGAGACGCGATGGCCGAGGTGAGAAAATACTTCGCGGACAAGCTGTTGCTTCTCACACAGGGCGCGGAAGTCTTGGGACACAACGGGTGCATCGGCATTTGCGCAGGGGGATGATCCACGCGAGAAGTTTTGGGATCGATCGGATGAGGCGCGCATAGGGCGCCCCCGTCCCCTTTCGGGGGGCCGGGGGCATTTCCCGCGCCGCGCTCGGGATCGTCTTTACTGAGGAGGTTCCATCATGGGGGATCTCATCATCGCGCTTTCCGACGACGCGTGGCAAAGCCGTCGCGACGCGAAGGACGAGTTCCCTCGTGAGCCACGGGAAACGCTCATACATCTTTCCGGACTGAACTCGTACATAGGCGATGCCCTCCGAGGGTCTCGAAAGGCCGCTCCGGAAATCTCCGTGCGGACTTTCAGCGCTTTGGGTTTTGCCGTGGTGGATGTTCCGGACATCGTTTATGAGGAGACTTTGGACGCGCTGCGTTCCGCGAAAGACTTGGCCGCGGCTGAACCGACCAGCGCCTTTGACCTGATCCTGCCTGACGAAGGCTTCCAGGAGATGGATGCGCTGGGGGAGCCTTACTGGAATCTTGCCTTGACCCACGTATACGATCTTCGCGCTAAGAAAGTGACGGGAAAAGGGGTGCTGGTGGCGGTCTTGGATTCCGGGGTAGACCTCAACGTAGCCCAACTTCAGGGAAAGGTTGAGAGCCACGCGACCTTTGACGCATCCGGCCGGGAAGTGGATCAAGCCATGGATGACTCTATCGGCCACGGCACCCATGTGTGCGGCATCGTTGCGGGAGAGGGGTTCGGAGTAGCTCCTGACGCTCGTCTGGCCGTTGGCAGGATAGCGCCGGAGGGCCGTTCCACGTTTCCCCAGATGCTGGCCGGTTTGAATTGGATATGCGAGCGATTTCCCCGTGTTCGCGCGATCAACATGTCCGTAGGCAAAGTTGACAATCCCACAGCCGAACTCGTTCGACTGGTTGACCGTCTGGCTCAACTGAACAAATTGCTTATCTGCTCCATCGGCAATGACGGGCCGCAGACCTCACGGACCCCAGGTAATTTGAGACAGGCGCTCGGAGTTGGAGCGGTGAATCAGGCGAAACAGGTTTGGCTCAAGAGTGGAGGAATGACCAGGGAGGATTCAGAAGGGCCTTACGTCAAACCGGACCTGGTGATGCCGGGCGTCAATGTCCCCTCGTGTATTCCCGGAGGCAAGGTGGTGACGGGGTCGGGCACGAGCCAGGCCGCGCCCATGCTGACCGGTTTGGCGGCCCTCATCCTGCAAGAGCATCCCGACCTGACCGTCGCGGAACTGAGAGCAAGGTTGCTTGCTTCTTGCGAGACCCTCCCTGAGCCCCCTGACCGGGACGGCGCGGGTCTTCCCATCGCGACGCGATTGCCTCCTTAGAACGCCGCGATGGCTCATTGTCGCTGAACATCAGGAGTCACCGATGTTGATCGGCGCGTCGCTGCGATGGGAGCTGACCATGCACTGCAACCTGGCTTGCCGCCACTGCCAGGTAGGGCAACATATTAATCACCGTCATGAACATCCTTCGCTCGATCTGGTTATGGGAGTCATTGAGGCGCTCGATCGCAAGCTGGTATCGCAGATCGGGCTCCTGGGCGGGGAGCCACTTTCCTATCCTCATATCGATCAGGTTATCGAAAGACTCGTCGACACGTGTATTCCCGTTACCATCAGCACCAACGGCCTGCTCGTCGACCGTCCTTTAGCCGACCTGCTCCGGGAAAGCTATCGCTGGAGCGTTATGGTGAGTCTGGAAGGCCCGGATAAAGAGACCCATGAACTGATCCGCGGCAAAGGAACGTTCAAGCGCACGGTCGAGAACACGCGCAGGCTCGTGGATTGGCTGGCTGATACGGATGTGGAGGTGGGAGTTTCATTCACGTTGAACCGGTTTACGATTCCGCGAATGGGAAAGATGCTGCAACTTGCGCGAGAGCTGGGCGTGAGTGTCTTGCAGTTCCAAGACGTGAAAGAGGCTGGGAATGCCGCTTGCGACTTCCATGAACTGAAAATCGACCAAGGGGCTCTGATAGAGGCGCTGGTCGGATACTTCCAAGAGGTGGACGGCCAAGGGCAAGGCCGCAGGCCCCAGGTGATTTTCGATTTCTTGGACAATCCCCTCCGTGAGGTTTTGAACGAACGCGCCGGCGCAGAGCTGCCCTTGACGGTGAGCGGATGCGCCGCCGCGGGCTCGTCGGCCGCGGTGGATTGCGACGGCCGTTTCTGGCCCTGCCCTTCACTCTCACGGGAGAAACACCCGAAGATTGTCGAATATTTCGATTTCGAGAAAAACTCGCTCCTAGAGAACGATTTCACCGACATATGGAATTCAGAGGGATTTCGGAAACTTCGGGATCTCAATTCTCGGAGGCTTCACGCTCGTCGGGCGGATCCATGTCGAGATTGCCGACATAATCAGCTCTGTTCCCCGTGTCCTCTACCTTTCCTCGTGGGCGAGTCGCTTGATCAGCCTCGCTGCCGAAAGTTGTTTGCTGAAGCGATCCCGCGCTGAATGCTCGGCAGGTATATTTCGTCGCGCGAGTTCCGAAAATGCCGCGTGTAGATCTGATCGGTTTATTGAACGCGGTCCTTTTACCTGTTTCGTGATGGAGGATGCGCATTATGAGAAGATTGGAAATGGGCGTAGGAAGCGGTCGGAAACTCATCTTGGATGTTTCGGCCACCGAAACAAGGGTGATCGGACGTTCGGGAAAGCCGGAGCTCACGGTGGAATACGCGTACGTGAAGAACGGGGAAGAAGTTCTGGAGGACGCTTCCACGACTCTCGATCTCTCGGTCCACGGAGATGCGGTAACGTTGCTCCAGACTGCTTCTCAAAGGTCCGCAGCGCGCCGCCACAGCGCGGTTTTGCGGATGGAGATCCAAGCTCCGGCCTCTATGGATCTTCAAGGCAAGCTTGGGGCGGGCACGTTGATCTGCGAAAGGCTCCGCGGGTGCGATCTCGTCATGTCGGCAGGAACAGTGGAGGTATCCCAGTGCTCCGGCGGCTTGAATATTGAAATAAACTCGGGCCAAATGGTCGTCTCCACCATTGCGCGAGGACACGCGCACAGATTCGTCATGGGGACGGGAGAGATTATCCTGGCCGCCGGTGACCTTACGGATCTGGTCCGAGCCGTGGTCAAGGTG
>VGSG01000164.1 GCA_016875095.1 Deltaproteobacteria bacterium | reverse complement strand
CTATCGACGCATCGTTGTCAGATACGAGAATCATATCAATATGTTCGTGGCCTTCTTCCAGGTGGCCTGCATCATGATAACCTTGAGAAAATGTCTATGAGGTTTTGCAACCAGCTCTAGATATTCTTTGATTCAGGTATCAGAAACCAGTATTTCCATGCATCCGCTGGTTCAGGCATTCATACGAGAGATGCTTCCGGATGAACGACGCAAGACGTCGGCCGACGCGTGTGTCCTGAGACTTCTGACGGCTTTTCCCAACGGTGACAACCCGGCGGATTGGCATGAGTGTGCGGCGCTTTTCCCGCATGTTCTAGCAGCAACAAACTATGCTGAGAGCATGGAGTGCGACTTGGAGCAGGTCAGCAGCCTACTGCACAAAGCTGGAATATATCTTCACGGCCGGGGGCTGTTAACGGAGGCTCGGCTTCTTGCAGACCGCGTTGTGTTATTAGCCCAATAGGTGTACGGAGTTGACCATCCAAATTTTGCGTCCGCGTTGAACAATCGTGGCGTCTTGTCGAAAGAATTAGGCGACCTCGAGTCTGCGAAATCTGATTACGACCAGGCACTCCGAATTCTTGAAGTCCGGTACGGACCGCATGATCGTGCGGTTGCCCAACTCTTGAACCATCAAGCGCTAATCCTCATGGCGGAGAGAAAGTATGAGGAGGCCCTGGGGAAATGCCTCCGAGCCCTGAAAATTGACGAGAAATCCTTTGGTCCGGACCATGAAGCAGTGGCCCGTGATCTCGCGACACGCGGAGGCATTTTGCAGTAGATGGGCAAGTTGCAAGAATCGTTGCTGGATCATATGAAGGCAGGAGAAATTTTCACGAAGAGACTTGGAGAGGAGAACGTTCACACCATCACATCGGTAAGCAATCTCGGTAGCATACAAGAAGAGATGGGTGACCTTCAAGCGGCTCGCCAAAATCAAGAGAAAGCCTTATCCTTAGGAGAGAACATTCTTGGACCAGGACACCCAAATATTGCAACCTACCTGTCTAATCTGGCCAGTGTTTTGGAGAAATTGGGTGACCCGAGGGGCGCCATCCCACTTTATGAAAGAGCATTGGCGATTGAAGAGATTGCATTCGGCCCGAGTCATCCAACCGTTGCCATTTGTCTCGGCAACCTCGCCCACGCGCTTAAGGAGTCGGGGGACATTGAAGGTGCGAAGGACAGACTGGAGCGAGCGATTACCATACTCATTGATTTCTATGGCCCGGACCACCCGGACGTGGCAAAAGTAAAACGAAACCTGGAGTCGCTCAACGTGATATAGCTTCTGAAATCTGGGAGCAACCGAACTTGGTTACGCAGACTGGGCGTGACAAAGGCGGCCCAATATCATACCCCACCGGTTCCGGTCCACGCCGGAGGTCGGGAGGTCGAGTCTCGTCGCTCCCGCCACTTAAAGGCACATAAAAACAGGGTGTTGGCTTAACGGCTGACACCCTGTTGTCGTTGGGTCGTCCGGCGAGAGACCCCCCTTTGTTTGGGAAACCCCTCTTGCGGTTGTGCAGTTTCCACTCAGCGTACAGCTCAATAGTCCTGTGGGGCCAAGGTAGTTTTTGATGATTGTGCCTCAATCACACTCTCCAAGGCGCCCAACACCGGGCGAGAGAGACCTTGAAATGCTGGCAGCGGCCTGATATTTTCGGTGTGTGGTTAGATCGGCACGGCTTCGATGCCCTGGAGCCGTGTATCCGGAAAGAAAGCCGGCAGCTAAAGGGTTAGGCCCTGACCGAATTCATAGTGCACCGTCCGTGCCGGCACGGAGGTGGAGATGTCAGACCTGGACGAGGCTCTCAAATATGCCCTGAGCCTGGATGCTCGTGATCGTGCAGCGCTGCCCGAAAGGCTACTAGCCAGTTTGGAAGAATTGCCCGAAGAGGAGGCGGAGCGCCTTTGGGCTGAGGAAGCACAAAGGCGTTTGGAGAATTACCGAGCGGGTCGCGCAGGCGCGGTTCGAGCGGAAGAAGTACACGAGAAGGCTGAAAGACTGTTCCGGTGACACCCATGAGGTATCACATGGTCACGGTGAAGAATCAAGAGCCCTATCAAACGCTTGCCCGATGTGGTGGAAACCAAAAGCAAAATGAGCGAACTTAATGAGGCAATTGAACGAGAGGAGGTCGCAGCTATGGAAACGCCAATTATAGAAGAAGTGCTCGAGCAACTGAAAACCCTGCCACGAGAACTCCAGTGGCGAGTGCTGGAGTTCTCGCGTGCCTTGGCCAAGTCGACTTCTCCCAGCGGTGTCTCTGGCCAACAACTTCTCCGTTTTGCCGGAGCGATACCACTGGACGATGTCAGGGTGATAAGCGCGGCAATCGAGCAAGGTTGTGAACGAGTGGATGCCAATGAGTGGTAGATACCTATTGGACACGAATGTCATCATAGCCCTGTTCGCTGACGAAAAGGACGTCAAGGAAAATTTGGCAGCCGCCGAGGAAGTCTTTCTTCCCTCAATTGCAATCGGAGAGTTATGCTACGGCGCAAGGAAGTCAGGCAAACCGAGAGAGAATTTGGATCGTATCGACGAGTTCGCAGCCGCAAGTGTTGTGCTTGGGTGTGATACGGAGACGGCGAGGCATTATGGCGATACGAAGAATAAATTGCGGCTAAGAGGGCAGGCGCTCCCAGAATACGATATTTGGATTGCAGCGCTTGCACGTCAGTATAACCTGACGCTGGCTACCCGAGACCGGCGCTTCCGAGTAATCGATGATTTGAAGACAACAACTTGGCTGGCAACTGGCGCCGACTGACTCGGATGTCCCTGAGTCCAGTACTGTTGAAGGCCCCAGTCCCAAACAACCCGAACATTTTCTACCTCGAGATTTCCGTGTCCCCATTCTCGAATTTCATCGCATCAATAGCATCCAGAAGCTCCTGATCGCTGATTTTGCCGTAACGTTCTGCAATACCCTTTCCACGAAACCATTGTCCCATGAGGCTCTTCCGGATTTTGGAGTCTATTTCTGAGCGCCGCACATCGAGTTCTCCGATTCGGACGGAGGTCGCGAGTTCGAGTCTCGTCGCTCCCGCCACTTAACACACCGAAATCACAGGGAAGCCTAGAAAGCAGGCTTCCCTGTATTCATGTCGCCGCGCTGATGACCGCCGCGCAACAAACACTTTGGCTCAAGTCAGTTCCGAGGCTGCCTCAAGGCGCTGCTGAGGAAAACGCTTCGGGGTTCAGGCAGTTGGGGGGCAGTCGGCCTTCTATCAGAGCGGCTATCAGGTTCTCCGCGGCCACCAGCCCCATCTTTGTTCGGGTTTCCATGGAGGCGCTGGCTATGTGAGGTAAGATGACCACGTTATCCATAAAGGTCAGTTCTCTTTCTATGGCCGGCTCGAACTCGAAAACATCCAAGCCCGCGCCGGCTATCTGTCCCATCTGAAGCGCCCTGACCAGAGCCTTTTCGTCCACAACCTCACCTCGCGACGTATTGATGAGGTAAGCGGATCTTTTCATGGCTGCCAGCTCTGAACTGCCGATGAAGTGGTGAGTTTCCGGATTGAGCGGCACGTGGAGGGAAACGAAATCCGACTGAGCGAGAAGAGTGTATTTGTCCACAAACGTCGCGCCGACCTTCTCCTCCAGCTCGGAGTTCGCCTTCACGGAGTCGTGGTAAAGGATCTTCATGTCAAAACCCGCGGCGCGTTTGGCCACGGCAAACCCTATGCGTCCGAATCCCATTATTCCTAAGGTCTTGTGATGCGCATCGGTTCCCA
>VGSG01000163.1 GCA_016875095.1 Deltaproteobacteria bacterium | reverse complement strand
TCCTTGCCGACTTTGGGACCCACCATCTCCACGTTGCGAATGTCAACGGCGCCTTTGCCCACCTTGTTCTCCAGAAGCTCCTTTACCTGGCTTGACAGCTTCTGCGTCCCCGCCTCAACAGCCTCGGTGCGTATGACGAATTCATCCCCGCCGGCAAATCCCTGGACCACAAGGTTTTCTCCGATGGGCTCCAGCGCTTGTCGAACCTCTTCGGTGGGTATCGGTTTCGGGAACTTAACCTGAATCATCACGCCGCCGGTGAAATCGATCCCGAGCTTAATGGAGCCCTTGATCGGAATGGAAAGTAGGGCCAGGATCATCGCAATCGTTGAAATAAGGTAAGCGTACTTCCTGATCCGGAGAAAATCGAAGCTGGTGTTTGGTCTTATCAGTTCCACAGCGCATATCCTTTTGGAAGAATAGCTCCTGATGAAGAGGAGCGCGGGCTCGATTTCAGGTCGCTCGTCCCGGCCTCATCGGCCCTCGTCAAATGCTCATGCGCCTGACGCGCATGTTCTCGAAAACATAGTCAAAGATGAACCGGGTCACGAACAGGGCCGTGAACAGCGAAACGAGCAGCCCGACGCACAGCGTTACGGCAAATCCTTTTATAGGACCGGTGCCGAACTGGATCAACGGCAGAGCCGCCAGAAGGGTAGTTAAATTAGAATCGAATATGACGGAGAAAGCCCTCGCATAACCCACTTCCAGAGCCGCCCGAGGCGATTTCCCCGCTCGCAGTTCTTCTCGTATGCGTTCAAAAATCACGACGTTCGCGTCAACGGCCATGCCCATGGTGAGGGCCACCCCCGCGAGGCCCGGCAGCGTCAGGGTGGCGCGGAGGCCCGGCGCAACCATCACGGCAAAGATGAGAAGTAGGTTCAAGATAAGAGCTATATCCGCAACAACGCCAGACCACTTGTAATAGATAGCCATGAAGATCATTACCAGGACCAGCCCGAGAACGACCGCATTCCGACCCAGTTTGATCGAATCAGCTCCAAGAGAAGGCCCCACCGATCGGGTCTCCAGAATCTGCACCGGCGCAGGCAAAGACCCATGTCTGAGGATCAAAGCCAAATCGCTGGCTTCCTCCGGAGTGAAGCGTCCTGAGATCTCTGCTCGCCCTCCTCCGATTCGTTCGTTGATTACCGGCGCTGAATAGACCCGGTTGTCCAGGATGATTGCGAGGCGTTCACGCACGTGGTCTCCGGTGATCCGATCAAAGAGCTGCGCTCCGCGACGGTTGAACTCAATGGCCACGACCCATCGCGCGTCTTGGCCCGTTCTCGGACGAGCGTCCGTAAGCACGTCGCCGGTCATAAGCACCTGCTTTTTCAATAGATATGGGGTGCGGGTGACCGCGCCGGTCCGCGGGTTTCGGTCGAGCTGGTAGAGGATCTCATCACCAGGTGGGATTTGTCCCTTGAGCGCCGCGTTGAGGTCACCCTTTTCGTCGACCAGTTTGAACTCCAGCCGCGCGGTCCTTTTGATGATGTCAATCGCTCTGTTGGTGTCTTCCCTGAGTCCGGGAAGCTGGACGATAATCCGGTCTTCACCGTGAAGGACCACGTCCGGCTCGGCCACACCCAAATCGTCAACTCTGTTCCGTATGGTGTCCACAGCCTGCCGAACGGATTGACGCTTGGTCTCGTCGATAGCTTTCTGGTCCATTCCAACGGTTATCGCGTAACCTTCCGATACCGGCTCACCCGAGAGTTTCCTGAAGTTCGGGATCTTATCCAGGACCATGCTGTCGAAGAGGACCTCTTGAGCGGCATCCTTGAGTATCACCTTGAAACTTGAGGGAGACACCCGTTCCACATCCGTATAACGTATCTTGACGTCAGGTTCCTTCATCAGGGCGGACACTTCGGCCATGGTCTGATCCACGACTGTCTCCACGGCCTTTTCCGTCTGGACCTCCAGGACCATATGCAAGCCGCCCTGCAAATCAAGGCCAAGCCGAATGGGACTCGCGGGCAAATACTTAGACCATACCTCCGGCACAGGACCGATCGATGGGTAGATCAAAAACACGCCGGCAATGAGCACGACCAATATCACCGCGCCGCGCCACTGAAGATTCTGGGTCATCGAGCGAAACTCCTCATCAACTTTGGTCGTCCGGCGGGGCCGCGGCGATTCCGGCTATATGCGCCCGAGAAACACGGACTCGCACCTTGTCCGCGATCTCCAGGGTGACGATCTGATCGCTAATGCCTGTGATTTTGCCGTACAGACCACCCTGGGTGATAACCGCGTCCCCTTTCTTAAGGTTTTCAAGCACCTTTTTGTGCTCCTGGGCTTTCTTCTGCTGCGGACGTATCAGCAACAGGTAGAAGACGGCAAAAATGAGAATCATAGGCAAGAAGCCAACCAGGAAGCTGCTATCGCCGCCTTCCGCAGGGGGCGCCATAGCGTACGCGATGTCAATCATCTATCTCCTCCATCCGCGCTTTGCACTCACGGGCGAACACATCAAGCTTACCGTCTCCGATCGCCTCACGCGTCTCGCGCATCAATTTGCCGTAAAAGGACAGATTGTGCAAGGTAGCCAGCCTGTGCCCGTAGATCTCCTTTTCGAGAAAGAGGTGACGCAGATATGCCCTTGAATAACGACGGCAGAGGGAGCATGTGCACTGGGGATCCACAGGGGCCGGGTCGTCACGGTGACGGGTGTTTCGGATGTTCAGCGGGCCTCGCGACGTGAAGAGCATCCCGTTGCGAGCGTTACGAGTGGGAAGCACGCAGTCGAACAGATCAACCCCTCGGAGCACTCCATCCACTATGTCGTGCGGCTTGCCGACTCCCATGAGATACCGCGGGGATTTCTCGGGAAGATGAGGCGCGGTCACCTCGATCATCTCGATCATAAGCTCCCGGGGTTCGCCAACACTCAGGCCGCCAATGGCATATCCGTCCAGACCCAAGGAAGTGAGGCCGTCAGCGCTCAGCCGCCTCAGATCCGAAAACGTCGATCCTTGTACTATGCCGAACAAGGCAGGGTCAACTTTTTTTTTGGAATCCAGGCACCTAGCAGCCCACCGCGTGGTTCTGAGAACCGCCTCATGGGCTTCCTCCCAGCCGACAGGATATTCCTTCACGTCGTCCAGGCACATAATGATCTCGGCTCCCAGGGCCTCCTGGACTTCCACGCTCAATTCCGGCGTGAACATATGAGCGCTGCCGTCCAGGTGGGACTGAAACAGGACGCCTTCTTCGGTCACCTTTCTCAACCGTCCCAGACTGAAGACCTGAAAGCCGCCGCTATCCGTGAGCAGCGCGCCGGGCCAATCCATGAAACGGTGCAAACCGCCGATCTGTTCCACCAGCCGGTGTCCCGGACGCAAATAGAGGTGGTACGCATTCGCGAGGACAAGACGATATCCCAAGTCCCAGAGTTCGTCAGGAGATACGGCCTTGACCGCGCCTCTCGTGCCCACGGGCATGAACGCGGGAGTCTCCACTTCGCCCCGGGATGTGACCAAACGCCCAACCCGAGCCTGACTGCTCTCATCCCGCGAGATCACTTCGAAAGAAAAGGCCATAGAGCCGCCAAATCCCTTGCGCTCCACAGGAGAGACGCTCTTGAGCGAGGATTCCGAGTTCACCAAACGATGAAGCCATCGGGAGTATACACAAAATGCCCGACCGGGAAAGAGGAACCGAACTACCGTTTCCCTCGAATTGCAGGCTCGACAAGCGCTGCAATTGAGAAAACCTGCTGATGATGCTACAAGTGAATACCTGGGCTTTCCCGGACGGCGCGGC
>VGSG01000162.1 GCA_016875095.1 Deltaproteobacteria bacterium | reverse complement strand
TCTCCCGCCAGGGGAAAGGGTTTCCAGAACCCCCTCCCTCGATGGGAGGGGGAAGGGGGAGGGTGATAAGGCTTTGTTATCACAGCGGCCTATTCCTTATTTGAACGCCTATGCCCGTCAAGGGAGGGGGGTGCGAGACGTCCTCCCCCAGTGGGAGAGGGAAGGGAGAGGAGGATTCCAGCCTAATCCAAAGGCGCAGATCTCAACGCAGCCTTCTATTGAGCCGGCTTCAGATGTTTTGCCGGCCTGAGTGAGCCACGAGGGCCCGAACCGTGTCCGCGTACACATCGCCGATCCGGTTCCAGGAGAAGCACTCTTCGGCCATTCGTCGCGCTCGAGCGCCCATTGCTTGAAGGGTCTCCCGGGGAGTGGCTGCGGCCTCCAACATTGCCTGGGCCATACCCTCCGGAGAGGGTCTCGCGACAAATCCGCACTCATACTTCCTGACGAATTCAGCCGTTTCATCCACGTCATTGACGAGGATAGGGCGTCCAAGAGCGGCATATTCCGCGAACTTGGTCGGAAACGCGTGCCTGATCGCTCGATGAGCCTTCCGCGGAATCACCAGAATAGCGGCGGAGCGGAGAATTTCTATCAACCGCTCCTGGTCCACTTTGTCGATCAACTTCACCGCCGGACCAAAACGGGCGGCCAAATCCCGTTTCAGGTCGATGTCTTGCTCCTGGAAGCCCACCACGAGTAATCGGGCGAGGGAACGATCGACACGCGCGAAGGCCTCGATAAGATAATCGATGCCTTGCCATGTCTGAAAACCGCCCGCGTACGCAAAGCAAACAGGGGTCTCTTGGGAGACGGGCGTGTCCCGAAATAGGTCGAGATCGACTCCGTTTCTCACAAGAGTGATGTGATCCGGCGGAATGCCTTCCTTGATCAGTTCCTTGGTTTGGAGCCCGGAAACGGTGAGGAACTGGTCGGCGGACCTCACGGCCATCCAGTAAAAGAGCCTCACAAGCAGTGATGCGGCGGAACGCCGACCGCCGCTGCGGACCTCCTCTGCGAGAGACGACTGCGCGATTACGTCGCCGTGAATATCGAGAATTATGGGCGCGTTCAGGAAGTGTCGGCGCCAGAAAAGGGCTTGCCCGGCCTCCGCGTCGCCGCAGTGAATGAAGTCGTATTGTCTGAGCCTTCCACAGTGGGCCAATAAGAAAAACGAAGCGGTGGAGCTTTTGCGGAGGAAAAAGCTATCTTGCATGCACAGGAAATCGTATCCCATGCCCCTTTCTTCGAGACATCGGGCGAGCTTGGTCAACCGATGAGTGTACGCGGACCGATCACTTCGCGGGTGAATAGATACGAATAGTCCCCTAATGCTCATGTATGGCCGCCCTATGAGAGATTACGCCGCCCTTGAGACATTATAACGGCGCCGACCTCAGGACCTCACTTACGTGTCTTTGCCGGTCAGTGGGAGCCGCCTTTCGCACCATATGGCTGCGAGCGGGCTATTGCAACGAAATAGTTTTATTAGGCTGAGAAGAGCTCGACAAACAATCACGGTGTGGCACACTTGCCAGGATTGCTGGTATAATCACACGAAAGAGCGACACCTTCGTACGCGACGGGATGCTTCAAAAGGAGTTCCGAGAGATGCTACGCTCATTGTTGCTGATCTTAGTAGCGGCCCTCTTCGCGGTTTCATGTCAGGCGCCGACCGTTCACGCGTTCACCGTGGACACGCAGTTTCAGGAGCTAGAAAGCGGCCAATGGAGGCTGACCCGAAAAATAAATTACGTAGACGTGTTCGACATCGTGAAGATCAAGACCAACAAGCCTGTTGGGTTCGCCCGATGGGATCCCTTGCAGAGACGTTTCACCATGTTCGACAACGCGGGAAAATATTACGGATTCTTGCAGTCCACCATTGAGACGGTTCCTACGGCTGATTTTTATCGGGAGCAGCTTTACTACGGTCAAGGGAACCGGTACAAAGGGGTCTTCATCCGCGCGCTCGGTGGTTGGCCCCAGACGGAAGAGGCGCCGTACAGTGAGTTGGGGGGGGATTTTATGTACTTTCCCTATGGGAGCATACGCCCCACCTTTCCCAGGACCCGCATCCACACCCTGCCTTCCGTTGTGGAAGACGCTCTGGAAGTCGAACGGTAGAAAGACCCGGAATAGGCGCGGCTGCGGGAGCGCTGCGGCCGGCAGGTTGCTATTGAATTTATGATATGAACCCCATACCTGATAGCGCAGGCGAGGGGCCGTCTTGTTCCCATTTTCTCGGAGTCCGAAGGAGACGAGGACTGACCCATGGCGCAATGGACCAGCATCGCGAAAAACGCCTTCGCGCTCGCGATAACGAATATTATTAATCCCGTAGTATCCTTCGCGCTGGTCCTGCTCATTTCGCGATATCTGGGAGTGAAGGGCTTAGGCGAATACTCTCTGATTTTCTCTTACATCGGAATATTCGGCACCCTGGCTTCACTGGGTCTAGGCAGTTATCTCACCAGAGAGGTCGCGCGACATCCACGGGAAGTTCACGACTATGTCATGAATGCGGCTGCATTCGGCGCCGCTGCGTCAGGGGTAGCCGTGGTGACGATGGACGGCGTCATGTTGCTCATGGGGTACGAGAGAGAAGTCCTGAGAGCCGCGTTCATTTATTCGTTCTCGATGGTTGTCTCTACGGGGATTTACTATCTGGACGCGGCCTTGCGCGCCGCGGAGAAATCGGAATTCATAGCCCTGACCTATCTACCGGAAAACTGCCTCAGAGTGGCGCTGTGCGTGCTCCTGCTCATTCAAGGATATGGGATTGTCAGTCTTTTTATCGCGATCCTCTCGACGCGAGTCCTAGCGCTTGTTCTCATTTTCTTCTTTTACGTTCGAACCGCGGGGCGTCCCGTGTGGCGTATCAGGCCGGACCTCTGGCGCGTTTTGGCAAAGGAAGCGCCCACGTTCACAAGCATAGTAATTTTCTCCTCGCTCTATAACAGCGTTGACCAGATCATGCTATCCAAGCTGGCTACCATCGACGCGGTGGGACTGTACAGCGCTTCCAATAGGCTGGTGGAGGTCTGGAGAACCGTGCCTATAGCCTTTTCAGGCGCGCTCCTACCTTTTCTCACTACTGAATTCGCCAGAGGTCGAGAAGAGCTTGCGAGGCTCTGCGCGACCTCACTGAGATTTGTCTTTATGGGGTCACTTCCTATAGCAATCGGAACAACCGTTCTTTCGGATCAGATCATCGTTTTGATTTATGGCGAGAAATTCGCCGGCGCTTCTGCGCTACTGGCTGTTCAGATATTCGCGCTCATCCCGTACAGCATGGTGCTCGTCCTTGCCACGGTGCTCATCGCTACGGACAACCAGAGGATAGACCTGACGATCAACATGGTTTCGGCGGGGCTGAACTTCCTGTTGAACTTCCTCCTGATCCCCCTATTCGCCGAAATGGGCGCGGTGCTGGCCACCCTTGTCACAATCATCATCTTCAATCAGTTGCAGTATATGTACATTCGACGGAATTTGTTCTCCATCCCGTTTCTCCGCATAATCCCGCGACCCGCGCTGGCTGCTGTGGGCATGGGTTTCTTGACCTATTTCTTGCGAGATTGGAATGTCTTTGCCAACGTGATAACATCCGCGGCGGCATACCTTGGCCTTCTTATCGCTCTGGGCGGTCTTTCCCGCGAAGAGATCGGGTTTCTTCCGGGGCTGATCAGACGAAGGAAACGGGAGCCGAATTCTTGATTTCAGTCGCGCGCCACATCATGAACAAGCTACCCGCGTCGGTCCAGGAGATGGCCCGAATCGTGGG
>VGSG01000161.1 GCA_016875095.1 Deltaproteobacteria bacterium | reverse complement strand
TGGTCCGGGATCACACGATAGATCTTGTGAACTTCCAGGGAAGCAGGGTACTCAGAGTTGTCAACACATACGACAAATTGTGTCTTCATGATTCACAAAGTCGCTGCCAAGCCTTCATGTCAAACAGATCGCCGGGGAAGATCAAGGGAAAGTCGGCCTACTACGCATACATGAGCCGGCGACCCTTAGGTTCAGGAATAGGGTCTCCGAATTCCCGGGCTGTGTCAATCCACAACTGAATGGCGTCTTTTGCATTCTTTAGCGCTAGTTCTTCAGTGTCGCCATGAGCCATACACCCGGGCAGTTCCGGCACTTCCGCGACAAAGACTTGGTCTTCATCGCTCCAATAAATGATGATTTCATATCTTTGCATCTACCGTGGTCCTCCGAGCCCGTATTTCAGTATTACTGCCCGCACCTGGCGTACCTGATATGCCTTCGCTTTGTTCTTGTCCCTCTGCAGATTGATTTTTTCCTCAATCCCTTCTTTCCTAAAGATGTGGTGACTTCCACGCGTTCGTTCCACAAACCCTAAACTGAGCAGCAGCCGGCGCAGATCATCAAAAGCGATGTTGGCGTCCGAGGCGCCGCGCAGGATCTGTAAGAGAAGTTTCTCATACTTACCCATATCTTTTCCCGGAGCCTTGCACAATCCAGGAACACCGACCCAATTTCCGCTGAGGCCTGAGAACTAAGTAAGGTGTCCCTAGATTTGGCAATGAGCCGATACTTGGTCACTGTTGGTTCTTGACGAGCCGATCGAGGATATCAAGGGCCGGTCGTGCTCGCCTTGGTTCTCGACGGTACTCGGCAAGACGATCCTGCGCGAGTTCGAGGTGCGACTCGGGCGCCGGAAGTTCGCCCGGCTTCTCGGCGATCCGGTCCCAGAGCGCTTGCAGGTAGCGGATTTGCTCTGCCTTTGAGAGGTCACTGAACCCTGGAGGGTCCGGGATGGTTGTGGGTTCCATGTTCCTTCCTCGCCGCCAATCTACCTCGAATTTCCTCCAACCGCAACCTCGTATTGAGCTGTCCTGATTGCGGGTTTGTAGCGAATCGTGCCCTGCTTCGCATGAACACCTTTCAAAATCCGGGCACTTCCATTGCGAGTCAATTTCCCTTGTGGCACTTCGATGGCATGGTTTCGGCTTCAATAAGAACAGGGAAGTTGGAGCTTCCCAACCTCCCTGTCATTTCAGAATATTATTTTGGCGTCCCCAACGGGATTTGAACCCGTGTCGCCGGCGTGAAAGGCCGGTATCCTAGGCCGGGCTAGACGATGGGGACGCTGTCCGAAAACATATGCTCTGCGAAACGCGGGCTGCCTGATCTTGCTCACCGGCTGCCCGCTTGCTCACACATCGACGCCGTGTGACTGGTGGGCCGTGCTGGACTCGAACCAGCGACTCTCTGCTTAAAAGGCAGATACTCTACCGCCTGAGTTAACGGCCCGCCACAGATCAGTCTCTATCGTAATCGATCAGAACGACCTGTCAAGAGATCCGTGGATTCCGCCGGGAAAGCAGGGAACGGGATTGTGGCACTGTTCGGTCTCTGCTCTTCCGGAAAAGGCTCTTCAGGCGCTCCTTGCCCGATCAATGCCTGAAAAGGAGCCTGCTTCCAACGAACTTTAGGACTTAATCATAGGCATCGCCGGTTTGTCAAGGCTCGATCCGGTAGGACTTTCAGACTTGAAGTACAATCGCGGACGTGCCATGATTCGCCTTTCGGAGGAATAGAGGCTGCGCTGCGCGGCTTCCGCGGCGGTTCATGATGCCTTCAGCTCATCCGCGTGTCAAAGGACTCTCAATTATCTCGATCCTGTTCGGCGCCGGCCTTGCGCTCACCGTTCTGCTGGAGTTCTCCGGGCTGGATCTAGCCGTTCCTTCATTTTTTTTCGATCGCGAAGCCGGACACGGAGGGTGGGCGTACGGTCAGACGACGCTGTTCCGGTTTCTCTACGATTATGGGACGGCGCCGACCTGGCTCCTCGCGCTTGCAGCGTGTCTGATTCTTTTCGCAACGTTCCGAGGTTGGATCGGCATTGATTACCGAAAGCCGTGCATGGTGGTCATACTCACCTTCGCGCTCGGTCCGGGCTTGATCGTGAACGGGGTGTTGAAGGAATTTTGGGGTCGCGCTCGGCCTGCCGATACTATCGAATTCGGAGGGGCTTCCCAATATCAGGCTGTGTGGCCACCCTCAGGACCGGGCGCGGGCAAATCGTTCAGTTCGGGTCACGTGGCAACAGCTTTTGCGCTGTGCTCCGGGGCATCTTTCTATAGCCTTCATCCGTGGCTCTCAGGGGCCGCTCTTGTGGCCGGTGTGGGCTACGGGCTCCTGATGGGAGTGGCTAGGATCGCGCAGGGCGGGCATTTCCCGACGGACGTTCTCTGGTCCGGTGTGATCGTGTTAAGTATTTTCACCTGGCTGCATTTCTTGGCGCTTCGAATACCGGAGCGGCCACGTTCCACGAGGAGATGATCTTCCATGCCCACCGGGGATTCGAAGAGCGTACAGCCTGCTGTAGGCGCCAAGGGAACTTCTATTGAGAAAGCCTCCACATCTAAGCGCAGCATGCGCACTGAAGCCAAGAAACTGGGGCTCCCACCCGGCGCCCTGGTGCACATCGGTTACCCGAAAGAGGAGGAAACCCGGGTTTCCGTCCTGTCGTACGACGAGGCCGGCCTGAAGGAAACGCTTGACGTTTCGCCTTGCGATATCCCAGGGCTTATCGCCACGGATCGGGTAACGTGGGTAAGGGTTGAAGGAGTCCACGACGTGGACGTGGTTGAACAGATCGGCGCCATCTTCAAGCTACACCCGCTGGTGATGGAAGATATCGTCAACACGCTGCACAGGCCCAAGATTGAGGACTATGAAGGGCGCCTCTTTCTCGTGTTGAAGATGCTCTTCTTTGACCGGAAGCAGGCCCAGTTGCAGTCGGAACAGATAAGCCTCGTGTTGGGCGACGGTTGGCTCATCTCATTTCACGAAGGGCCTCACGACCTTCTTTCGACCGTGGCTGAGCGCATCGCGTCGGGCCGGGGACGCATTCGTAAGCAGAAAGCGGACTACCTTGCATACGCGCTCCTCGACTGTGTTGTGGACCACTACTTCCAAACGATCGAAGATATTGACGAAGTAGTGGAGCAGATCGAAGAGCAGGTTCTGTTCGGGCCCCAACTAAAGACCCTTGCTCGCCTGCAGCGGCTCAAACGCGCAGACCTAGTCTTGCGTAAGTCTGTATGGCCGCTGCGCGAGGTCATCGGGAGCCTTACCCGTGGAGAGTTCGCCCTGATCGCCGAGACGACGGTCCCGTACCTCCGCGACGTGTACGACCACACCATTCACATTATTGACGCGGCCGAGTCGCTCCGGGACATACTCTCCGGCCTTCTGGATATCTATTTGAGCAGCGTGGGGAATCGACTGAATCAGGTGATGAAGTTCCTCGCCATGATTACGACCATTTTCATGCCCCTGGGACTCTTGGCGGGAATCTACGGAATGAACTTCAAATACATGCCTGAGCTCCAATGGCACTGGGGTTACCCCGCGGTTCTGATCGTCATGGTTGTGGCGGCTCTCACTATGGTGATTCTGTTTCGGCGCAAGGGGTGGTTCTAGAGCTGGTTGCAAAACCTCTTATGGGCACTAACCGCGCGAAATCGCGCACGATTTAAGTGCTTGTTCTTTTAGAAGAAGTTATATATTTGACTCGCCGGAGGTAAGTCCGGTGAGCAAACGTGTCGTGTATCTGACTGATGAGCAGTGGAAGAAGATTGAGCCTCTCATACCCAAGCCTCCCCCTCGACCGAGGGGAGGCCGTCCCAGGGC
>VGSG01000160.1 GCA_016875095.1 Deltaproteobacteria bacterium | reverse complement strand
GAAGAGCCGATTCTCCCACCTTTCCCGTCCTCCTATACTCCTTCATCATCTTCCTCACTTGAGCGTCCGTCGTCTGCACCAGATGCCCCCTCCCAGTGAAAACTTCCGGGCATCTCTACCAGACAACCACACCCTGATGGATGCACAAGTCTAATTGTCGCTGACGCTCAAGTGTAATTGTCGCCGATCACAGGGGAGCCGCTTCGCCTTGTAATACACCGGAAGCTCCACTTCCCGAGAAAAGAGAATGCTTCGAGCCGCGAATTCGATGGCGAGCGCCTCCTGATAAACGGCCTCCAAGAATCCCGATCCAAGTTCTCGATGAACCACCATCGCCGCACCGATGATCGCATGCGTTTGCTCATCTCTTGAATCTGCGGCCATCTGCGACATCGGCGGATTATTCTGCATAAAGCACCTCCGCCTCGGCCAACACCCGATCCCTTAACCGGCGGTTGAGGTACTTGGGATTTATAAGGTCCACCTTCCGGCCGCCAAGCAGGGCGGACAGATCCTCTTCAATGTCCACGATTTCCCATCCTGGGGTATGGTCCGGCTCAAATTCCACAAGTAAGTCCACGTCGCTGTCAGGCCCGAAATCGTCCCGCACTGCCGAACCAAAGGCGGCCATCCATCCAATATGACGCCTACGGCAAAACGCCGTGAGCTTCTCTTTGGGTACGTCTATGTGTATCAGGGTCAAACCTCGCCCTTTTTCAAGAAATTGCGGATCAAGGTGGCTGCATTCCACGGATCAGTGATTTCGAGGAACGCCCAACGTCCGAATCGACCGTAGTTGTTCACGGCCGGAACCCAAAGATGTCGGGCCGTTGAGACCTTCGCTTCTTTGTCCTTCTTCTTTTCGCCGGTCACTTCAATAATGAGATTGAGCAAGTCTTCGTGTCCGTCGTTGAACCGCACAATAAAGTCAGGGTAGTAATTCCTTTCCTCAGCCTTGATGGTGTAGGGAATGGTGAAGCCCACGTTGTGGTTCTTGACGTAACAGAAGACCTCTTCCATGTCTTCCAGGGTCTGAGCCATCTTCTGTTCCCACGAGCCGGTATCCGCCACCACATGCGAAATATGACACTTGTCGGGGCTCGTGGTGTACGTTTCACGGAGCGTGTCGAAATCTACGTATCGAGTGGAACCGAGGGTATCATACGGCTTGAGGATAGGCTTCAATCGTTTCTCGCCCTCGGCGGACGACTGTATGGATCGGTAGATCTTGTCCGCAGCGGTATGAGCAAACTCGATCAAGAGCAGGAGTTGGGGAAAAGTGTTGTCTTTGCAGACAACGCACTGCTGCATCCATTGACGACTTACGCGGAATAGTTGGGGGAACAGCCATTGCTTCAGGTTGTAGTCATCGTCTCGGAAATACTTCTCCAGAGTTCTTTTTGCCAAATGAAAAGCCACCTCTTGGTCTCGACGGTTCTTCAGATCTTGAAGATCATGGACATCGGAGTCACCAATGATGGATCGCAACTCTGTCTTGGTAGGAATATCATGCGTTGAAAGCTCGTGCTTCGCATCGTCATTGAACTCGGCAGTGAGCTTCTCTTGCGGAAACTCATGCCGGTATCCTTGGAGACGGGGGAAGGTGATCTCACATCGTTCCCTTCGCTCCTCTATTGCCCGCACCCTGGTCGGTCTACGGCCCGGTTGAGGCGTGGCGGCAGAGCCGGAACATGGAATGAACGAAAATGGTACGCCGTAGACTTCCGCATATTCAGGCTCAAATCGCTCGTCGGCGTTGAGCGCATAGCTCATCCGGCGCAGCCCTCTCCCCACTACTTGCTCACAGAGGAGTTGAGTTCCGAATGCCCGAACCCCGAGGATGTGAGTCACTGTGTTGGCGTCCCAGCCTTCGGTGAGCATGGAGACTGAAACGACACACTTGACATGCTCCCCAAGCTTTCCCGGCTTACCAACAGTGTTCATGACCTCCCGGAGCAAGTCTTCGTCGGTGAGTTTCTCAGGATCACGATCAGGGAACCGTGCTCGATATTCGGCCTTGAACTCCTCGATCTCACGGCCGGCAATGGTCTTGAATTCTTGACTCATCGCTTCGCCTGACTCCAATTGCTCGCTATCCACCAGGATCGTATTGGGGCGATAAGTCCAGCGACCATTCTCCACATTGCTGAATATGGCGAGCCTGCCGGGAACGATTGCCTGGACCTCATCCACAAGTTCGGGGTCTCCCGTTCTCTTGTTGAGCACAGGCTTTCCTACTTTGTCCAGTTTGGGAACCTGTCTAGTCTTCTCCCACCCGGCAACGTAATCGAATACCAGCTTTGACACATTGGTGTTGTTGCACACTACGATGAACACGGGAGGGGTGAGCCCTCGTTCACGAGCTTCAGAGTCCGACTCCCACTGTTGGTAGTACTTCTCGTAATTCCCATAAAGACTCTGAATGGCTCCTTCAAGCTCGGCGGGGAGCTTTGGCTCGCCCGAGACTGCCGCTGTCTTGCGGCCTTTCTTTGGTAGTTCATCCCGGATTCTTATCCACAGGTTGCGGTAGGTCGGCTCCTCGCCAGTAACCGAGTCGTCGGCCACGGGGACACGAGGGACCTTGACAATGCCCGACTCAATCGCATCGATGAGCGAAAAGTCCGACACAACCCAGCCGAACAGCGTCCCTTCGGAATATCCTGAACCTCTGAGAAAGAACGGCGTGGCCGAAAGATCATAGACGGCCCGCGTGCCAATCTTTGCCTTGACTGCTTCAAGGCCGGATATCCAAATACGGGCTTCTTCATTTCTCTTTTCGGCTTCCTTCCTTTCCTCGCCTTCAAGATGTCTTCCACTCCATCCGGTCTTCTTCGGTAGCAGTGGTGAGCTTCATCGTTGATCACGACCATGTTTCGCTTGTTTCCAAGCTCTCTGCATACCCGGCGAACCATCTGGTCAGGAGTTTCCTTGAACCCGTTGTCCCCGCCTCTATTCAAGATTGCCTTTGCCAGCTTGCTCGCATCACCAAGTTCACGCTGCCTGAAGGCGTGGAAATTGGTGATCAGGATCTTTGCTTTCCCGAGCTGCTCCATGAGATGGGAGGGCAGGATATCCCGCTTCTGGTAGTAATTCTCGGGATCGTTGGGAAGAAGGACCCGGAGTCGATCCTTGATGGTGATACCCGGTGTGACGATAAGGAATGTATCGGAGAATCGAGCATCCTGTGGGTTGGCCAGCTTGTTCAGCGTGTGCCAGGCGATAATCATGGCCATGACAACAGTCTTGCCTGCGCCCGTGGCCATCTTGAATGCGGTCCGGTTGAGCAGCGGGTTGGATTTCTCGTTTTCCTCCCGTACCTTGCGCTCGATCCATCCTGCCCCGTCCTTTGCGGCAACCTCGGTGAGATAGATGGCCGTCTCCAGGGCCTCTATTTGGCAAAAGAACAGCTTCTTCTCACGGTCTGGGTCGGTCCAGTACTCAAGGAGCTGAGCTGTAGCCCGACTCACGTGCGGATAGCCCATTTGACGCCAGCGGCCAACCCGGTCCCGCACCTGATTGACGAATTCATTCTCTTTAACCCGGTCCTCGGTCCATTCAGTGTCTGGAGACACCCCTTTCCCCTTCTTTCTTGCCTTCGGAACGGGCACGAAATAGGAGCTGGGACGGCGGCCTTCGATGATCTCGTCCGTAATCCCCTCCTCGGAGAACCGGAAGTGACGGGACGGTTCCTTGTACGGCGTATTAATGACGGGATTTTCGATGATTACTTGTGTCACGGCGAGACCCTTTCGGTAATCAGTGAGGCAAGATAAAGATTACACTTCCCCGGTTGTGAGGCCAGGAAAAAGCCTAATATTCATAGGGCAGAAAGAGCTTCCGGTGCTCATTCAGAGCGAACCGGTCGGTCATGCCCGCAATGTAATCGCAGACAATGCGTTCCAGCGAGTCCTGGTTTTCCGCGATCCTCTTCTGGATGCCGGGATTGAGCTGTGACGG
>VGSG01000159.1 GCA_016875095.1 Deltaproteobacteria bacterium | reverse complement strand
TGGAGCCTGCCGCCGTTGCTGCGGTACGAAGATCGCACAAGCATGGCTCACAGCGTGGAGACGCGCCTCCCGTTCTTGGACTACCGTTTTGTGGAGCATTGTGTAAGCTTGCCTGAATCGGTCTTCTTCAAAGACGGGCGCACGAAGAGGCTTCTCGTGGAGGCCGTTGGAGATGCGCTTCCCGTGGAAGTGCGGAACAGGAGAACAAAGATGGGTTTCGAGGCGCCTCTGGCCATTTGGCTGAGGGGCCCTTTGGGGAAAGAGCTGCAACACCGCGTGAGAAGCTCGGCGCGCCTGTCCGCAATCCTGGATAGCGACGCGGCTTCGGGAGCGTTTGCCGCTTATCGCAACGGCGACCGCGCGTTTTCCGACCTGACCCTCTTTCGCATAGCCGGCGTCACGCTCTGGCTCGAAACTTTTCAGGTGGACGTGTGACCGGACTTCCCGACTCGCAATCCTCCACGAGGTTGAGAGTTGGTTGCATAACCTCTGATAGGCGTTAAGCCCTCCAGACGCCCTAGTGTAGTGTCCTCATGATAGCTTTACGACTAGATGTTCGCCTGGAGGTCATATGCCAATTAGTCCGGCGACTCGTCAGAATGTCTTTGGTGCGACGGGCATCTTGCCCGTCATTGATGAACAGGCAGGATGCCTGTCCCACCAGAACTGCCAAGCCTTTTGGGAGACACTACACTAGGAACCCGCGAAGCCGACACATGGTCTAATATATTAGGAGGGGGAAGCGCAGATGTAGGTTCCAGGGAATCAACAGGGGGATATGTACGCGTAATCCGCCGAGCGATTCCGCAGAAAGGAGTCCGCGGCAGATTCCCAAGTTGCGCAAGTGGCGCGTGAAGGACCGAAGGGGGGTGACGAACATGGCAGGAATCCACGACACGTCGGTCTGCGCGCGGTGTGGATTTACGAGTTCTGGTGAGTTTCGGGGCGATATCTGTCCCGGTTGTGGTCTGCCCTATTGGAAATGCGCCGGTTGCGGGTTTCTCATAACGGCTGCGACGCCACCTGACGTCTGTCCGGAATGCCTGAGTAGGGATGGCTTCCTGAATGTCACCTCTTACATACCCGACTTCGCAGGCCCCGAAGCCATCGATCCCAGGCTCTAGCCAACGTGACCTGTCGAGAGGATCAGCCGGCTCCTGAAAGCCCGTGCTTCCTCATTTTGCTGTACAGCGTGCTGCGGCTGATCCCCATCAGGTGAGCGGCCCGGTATTTGTTCCAGCCGCATCGTTCCAGCACGGCAAGCACATGGTCTCGCTCTACCCTGTTGAGTTGGGTTCTTGGGTTTCCTTCATCGGAACTCATCATGCCTGTCCGTAGTTCCTGGGGCAGATCATCGGGCATAATTGAGGTATGTTTCGCGAGGATCATGGAGCGTTCGATTGCATTCTCCAGTTCACGGACATTGCCGGGCCAGTGATGACTGAAGATAAGATCCATAGCCTCGTTCGAGACGGAATGCATTCGTTTGTTCAGTGTGTGAGAGTATTTTTCAAGGAAGTTGGCCACCAATTGGGGAACATCCTCTTTGCGTTCCCTCAAAGGCGGCACATTTATGGAGATCACATTAAGGCGCCAATACAAGTCCTCACGAAATGACCCGCCGGCCATGGCCTTCTTCAGGTCCCGATTCGTCGCCGCGATGACCCGGGCGTCCGTGGTGAGGGTCTCTTCCCCCCCCACCCGCTCGAACTGCCGCTCCTGAATGACCCTCAACAGAACCACCTGCGTGGGAAGGCTGATTTCACCTATTTCATCCAAGAAGATCGTTCCGCCGTTCGCCTGTTCGAACCGACCGGGCTTTCTGCGGATTGCCCCGGTGAAAGCTCCCTTTTCGTGCCCGAAGAGTTCCGAATGCAACAAGGTCTCCGCATAAGCCGCGCAGTTGACCACCACAAAGGGGCCCTGACTGCGCCGACTCTCCTGGTGGATGGCTCTGGCAAGGACTTCCTTTCCGGTTCCCGACTCGCCCTGGATCAGGACATGGGAATCGGTCTCCGCGATGTCCGTGATGAGGTCGCAAATCAGCCTCATCTGAGCTGAACGGCCCAGGAGGTTCATCAGTCTCTCCGATCGATCCATGGCGCGACTGAGACGCCGGTTCTCCTGTCTCTCGTGTCGCAGGCTGCGATAGAGGCGTCTAATACGCATCATCGCGTTCACTCGAGCGATCAGTTCATCAGGCTCGTAGGGCTTGGTGAGGTAATCGTCCGCGCCTCGGTTCAGACCCTCAATCTTGCTCTCAAGGGAGTCCTGGACGGTGAAGAGCGTCACCGGAATGTACTGGAGCTCCGGATGGGCCTTGAGTTCCCCAACCAGCTCCATGCCGCTCTTACGGGGAAGGTTCACATCGAGGAGGATCATGTCGGGTCTGTCATCCTGGTCGCGCTCCAGGACCTTCAACCCCTCTTCGGCCGAAACCGTCAGATCGGCGCGGAATCCGGCCGATTCCAGCAACTGCTGGGTAAAGGGCCCATTGTATGGGTCGTCTTCGATGATCAGCACTCGACCGGAGTGCGACGGCGAGGCCATCATTCAAGTCTCCCTCGGGGGAAAGCGATAGGCAAAGGCATAGCCCGGATGGTCATTCCTTATGAATCGCTCCTTTTTCGCGCGGATCGGGCTCTAGGGGCGTCCCCAATTGGAGGAGACCCACGCACGATACGGTTATGGGCTTGCGCTATTTCGACAAAATTCCTCAAGAGCAAGCCCCCATCGGGTCTTGCGCCGAAAAAGTACTCGGAATGAGCCTGAATGCCGTACACAGGCCGATTCGGATGCCGTATGATCTGATACGGACTCACACTGTTACCCGCAAGCCAGACGAATCCGGACGGGAGGCGTTTCACCTCATCGAAGTGGTTCTGGACCATGTTGAGAGTTTTGCCCATGCCGCGGAAGATTGGGTCATCCGTGAGCACCTGAACCTCCTGGCGGCCCCGTTCCGTGGGATTTTTGCCGTAAGGAAAGCAATCGTCTTCGCCGCCGCGGATAGGACCGACCTTGCCGCCGAAAGCCAGCGCCAGCGCTTGATGGCCTCCACAGATCCCGACAACGGGGATTGCCAGATCCTCGGCGATTGTCTTGAGCGCCTTGAAGAATCCCTGTAATTCCTCCCCGTTCTTGCCTCGGTAGCGGCACCACGGAACTCCATTGGGACTCAAGACCAGGAACGCGGGCTTAAGCCTTCTCATGCTTTCCACACTGATATCTCGGTAGGGGAGCACAATGCCGCGGCCGTCCGGACCAAGGTCTTCGATGCAGTCCCGCACCCGTTTTGCTTGCTTGGACGTGGGACCGGTGAACATGTTCACCACAATCCAAATAGGGCCGGGCGGAACGAGTTCGGTCCTCCGAGGGTGGGGCGAGCGAGCAACATCGAGTCCGGCATTCTCTGCAAGCGGAATTCCGGGGAGGAGTCCGATGAAGAGACAGACGCTAACAATAGGAGCTATTCTGTTGACGAGCATCGAGTGGCGCCTCGAAGTTCACAAGTCCTACGAGTTCTGGAAATGCCACGAGTTGGCCTAAAAAGTAAAGAAAAATATCTGCTCATGGAGATAACATGCCGTTCTGTTTTAATAGATCTGGTCTTCATTTCTCGATTTCATCAGGTAGCGCTTGATTTTCGGGGTTCACGACATTAAAATATTACGGTGTTCACGTGAAGCGCTCCAGCGCGCCGCCGAGAACCGAACGTGTGTGGAATGTTAGCATTCAAGCAAAAAGCCCTCTTCGCGGCCTTGTGCTTCGCCTCCCTGTCGGCGCTCTGCCCGATGCAACCCGCATACGCGTCAAGTCTCGCCACCAGCTCCCTCCACGAATTCCTCTTCCTCCAAGGAAAGAAGCTCTACGATGGCGGCAGGCCGGATCAGGCGGTGAATGTGTGGAAAAACGTTCCATCCGACTCCCCTTACGGCCAGATAATCTCCATTCTCAGCGCACGGGCTTATTCCCGGCTCGAAGAGGAGGCGCAGGCCGAGCGAGCGCTTCGGGCGCTTCTGAAGAGACATCCTTCGAGCCCGTATGCCGATTTGGCG
>VGSG01000158.1 GCA_016875095.1 Deltaproteobacteria bacterium | reverse complement strand
CACGTGATACTTGCAATCCCACTTAGTGTGGTTTAGGGTCTGATAGTCTTTCATTACAACCTCCCAGAATTGAAAGCTTGGTGTGTTCTGGGAGGTTGCCTCCTACTGCCTCACACGGTCAAACCTTGGGGAGTCGCCCCGGCAAAGCCGGGGGCTTACCGTTTCTTGGTTAGGAACCCGGGAGTTTTTGGAGAGGGGTCCTGTAAACCCTCTCCCCTCGCGGGAGAGGGAAGGGTGAGGGGGACCTCACAGAACAAGGACCCGACCCAGAGTTAGCACCTGGGGGCTGGGGGGATTTGAAGGGCCTCCCCGGCTACTCTTCAAAAAGCTCTTCGGTATTCCTGCCGTTTTGGGCCGAGGCGCCTTTCAATTGAGAAAACCAGCGAATATTCCAACCTGACCGCTGTGCGGGCAATTGCTACAACCTGAATGATAATGACGGATCCCTCTCGTTATGCTCCTGCTGAGAGGAGGATGAGGATATGGATCATTTCTTTGGCAGTAAGCATTCCACCCCATTCGTCCGTTCCTTGCTCCCGGTCTACCTGGCTGCCTCGAAGAGCCAAACAACAGTATCAAGACAATTCCCGGTCTTCTGAGGAAAGGAGTGGGAGGAATACGCATGGCAAAAGGTGAGGAACAACAAGAGCAGCAACAGGCACTGCAGAAGAGGGTCGCACTCAAACAGGACAGCTACTACGCCAACGCCACGATGGTGGAGACGACCCTGTTCGACATCGCCATTCTGTTCGGCGAGGTCAGGCCGCTCTTGGACGCGAACGGTCAGCTGTCTTTGGTCGAGATGTATGCCCGGCAGGTTCATCTGTCTTACCTGCATGCCAGAGGCGCTGGGCAGCGGCCTGGGTTCGTTGAGTCGGCTCGATCGGCAGGCGCAGAGGCACCAGACTAAGGGGGAGGGAAGTAAAGCTGAACACGGAACCGAAGAAGGCGGGGAGTGGTCTTGAGTGTGAGAGAGGGGAGTTCCAGAGTCGAGACAATCTAAAGACCGGGATTAAGTGGATGATTCGGAGAGCTTTCATGAGAAATCGATACATTTCCGTAACCAGCAAGTGGTGGTTGGCTGTGGTGTTAGTTTTTGTAATGCTGCCCCACGGCGTAATGGCCAAGGACACCAAAACCCTTAGCGTGCAACTCCTACAAGCAGCAGAACGCGGGGATGCTACATCAGCCAAAGCCCTCATAGACAGAGGCGCTGATATTAATGCAAGGAACCAGCATGGAGAGACCCCCCTCATTCTGGCCGCGACGTTTGGTCATACCGATCTGGTGGAACTGCTACTCGAGAAGAGTGCTGACGCCAATGCGAAGGACGACAAGGGTTATACGGCGTTGATGTGCGCTGCCTGGGGACGCCACGCCAATGAAGCTAAAGTATTACTAGTAGCTAAAGCATTACTAGATAACGGCGCGGATCTCAACCTAAAATCCCCGCACGGTTTCACGGCTTTGATGTCGGCAGCCGGGGGAGGAAACATACCAGTTGTCAGCCTCTTCATGGAGCGGGGAGCGGATATTAGCGCTAAGGACTGGCATTTATGGAGTCCTCTCACATGGGCAGCTTACGGCGGTCACGCGGAAATTACAAGCCTTCTCCTGCAAAAGGGCTGTGAGGTAGATGGTCAAGATTGGCGCGGCTGGACACCCCTGATGCACGCTGCTTGGAGTGAGCACGGAGGACTGGATGTGATTAAAGTGCTCCTGGACAACGGCGCTAATGTCAATGCAAGGGACAGACGTGGTTGGACAGCCCTGGCTAGGGCTGCGTGTAGAGGCTATGCGGAGATAGTCACGTTGCTTCTGGGCAAGGGCGGGGATGTTAATGCACAGGATACCGACTGGGGAATGACGGCACTTATGCGGGCGGCTGGGAGAGGTCATTCCGATGCGGTAAGAGTTTTCATGGAAAAAGATGTAGATGTTCACGCGAAGGATTGCTTCGGACGGACGGCCCTGACACGGGCTGCCTGGGAAGGGCATGCCAAAGTGGTCCAAGCGCTTTTGGAAACAAGCCCCGTGCCGAAAGTATCTGACGTTGATGTATGCACGGCTCTGGTTTTGGCTGAGCGCGAGAACCGTACCGATGTTTTGAAATATCTGAGGGAATGGTCAGTCCGTGTCCCGCTAGCCAATGCGGTCATCCGCGGTGACAATGCCGGATTTGAACGCCACATTCAGACAACATTTGATGCAAATGCAAAAGATGCGGACGGGTGGACACCACTCATGTGGGCTGCCTGGTGGGGGAAAACCGATGCAGTGCAAGCCCTCCTGACTAAAGGCGCTGATGCCAACCTAAGGGATGCAGATGGCTGGACGGCACTCATGTGGGCTGCCTGGTGGGGGAAAACCGACATAGTGCAAATGCTTCTGAGCAGGGGTACCGATCCCAACGGTCAGGATGGAGAGGGTGGAACGGCACTGATGATGGCTGCAGGAATGGGAGTACGGAATTCGGTGAGAGCACTCCTCGACAACGGAGCCGATCCCAACGCTAAGGATAGGGACGGGCGGACGGCACTCATGCGAGCTGCTCAAGGCGGACTGACGACTGTTGCAAGAATACTTATTGAAAAGGGGGCGACTGTTAATGCCAGGAGAAAGGATGGTCGGACTGCGCTCACTGTTGCGGCTGAAGGGGGGCATACAAATTTGGTGAGAATGCTCCTAGAAAAAGGCGCTGAGGTCAACGCAAAGGACACTTATGGCTGGACGCCTCTCATGTGGGCTGCTTGGGAAGAACACTTCAACGTAGTAGAAACGATCCTGAAAAAAGATGCCGATGTAAATGCAAAAGAGGTAACGGGCAAATCACCACTTCAAATCGCCAAAATCATAGGGAACCAGCAAGTCGTAGAACTTCTAAAGGCAGGAGGGGCAAGGGAATAGGAGCGGGCAGCACGATTTTGTCCATATATATTCAGCGAGCAACTTTCAAGGGAAAACGAGGATCATAAACGCGGCGCAAATTATCGAAAAGGAGGTTGCTGGGCCATAACTTGGCGATAGTGAGGACGACAACAGTGGATCAGAAGATGACAACGGTGCTGCTGCAGACGAGCCCATTTGCTTAATCATTCGGCATGCCGAACAGAATAAAGGAGCAGAGCGAGATGTCCGATGGTCAGCTAATTGATCCGGAGTATTGGCGTAAAAGGGGCTATCGTGTCAAGATAAATCCCGACGGCAGTTACACGCTTGAACTGGACCCGGATTACAAACCCCCGCCACCAAAACCCCGCCCAAAACCCCTTCCCGAAGCGCCCTGGGGGCCTTGGGTGAGTGCAGCCGGTTCCGGAGATGGTAGAGGGCCTGGCGCTGGCGGCTCTATGAGTGCTCCCGGGGGGGATTTCGGAGATGCTGGAGAAGGAGGCGACCCACCCCCACGTCGAGATCCTTTGATCCTCGATCTTGACGGTGACGGCATTGAGACGACAAATGTTAGAGGCCGAGCTTTTTTTGATCACGATATGGATGGGTTTGCCGAGCAGACTGGCTGGGTCACACCTGACGACGGCTTGTTGGTAATGGACAGAAACGGCGATGGAGTGATCAATGATGGCACCGAATTGTTTGGTAGCCACACCCTCGCAAGGGATGGCAGTACGGCAGCCAATGGCTTTCAGGTGCTACCAGATTTGGACAGCAATCACGATGGAAAGATCGATGCAACCGATTCGGCATTCTCCCAATTGCGAGTCTGGCAGGACTCAGACGGAGACGGCTATTCGCGTCCAGATGAACTTTTCAATCTTGATCAGCTTGGCATCACAGCTATCAATCTCGACTCAGCGATAACAAATTCCACTGATGCTCAAGGGAACACCAGAACGCGGACTGGCACCTTTGAAAAGGCAGACGGCACCACGGGGCAGATCGGCGAATACAACCTGCAGAGCGATGCAACTTATAACATTCCCACTGAATGGCTTAATGTTCCCCAGGATATAGCTGCACTCCCAGATCTTCGGGGCTATGGCACTGTGCATGATCTCCATCAAGCAATGGTCAGGGACACAACCGGTCAGTTGAAGTCCATTGTGGAGCAATTCATGATATGATGTATCAGGTCCGGTTGGACAGAAATTGAGAGAGAAAGGTGTTGGTCGAGCGCGGGGCTTTTGATATGGCCCTGGACTGGAGGAGGGAGATGGATGAGCGTTCAACTGACACCGGTAGAGCGAAAGCAGAGGAAGAGGTTCACGGCTCGACAGAAGCTGGAGATCTTGAGGGAGTGGGAAACCACGG
>VGSG01000157.1 GCA_016875095.1 Deltaproteobacteria bacterium | reverse complement strand
ATATGTTATCACGGTGTTGGAATGGACCCAAGGACTCGGGGTTTGGGGGCCTATCGTTGTCGCCCTGTTTTATGTGGTGGCTTGCATCTTCTTCCTGCCGGGTTCATTGATCACGCTGGGAGCGGGCTTCATCTTTGGACTTGCAAAGGGGCTCCCGACTGTTTGGGTAGGCGCGAGCGTCGGCGCCTGCGCCGCTTTCGTGGTGGGTCGCACGCTTGCTCGGGACTGGGTAGCTCGAAAGGTGGCGGACAACCCGCGATTTGCCGCCATCGATCAGGCTATCGGCCGGGAAGGCTTCAAGATCGTCCTGCTGTTAAGACTCAGCCCCGTCTTTCCCTTCAATCTGCTCAATTACGCGCTGGGACTGACCAATGTTTCGTTCCGCGCCTATGCCCTGGCCACCGTCATCGGCATGTTACCCGGCGCGGTGATGTATACCTACTTTGGTTCCGCGGCCCGATCGCTGGCCGAGGTTGCGGCGGGAAAGGTGGAAGGAGGACTAGGCGCTCAGATCTTCTTCTGGCTTGGTCTTGTCGCGACCGCCCTAGTAGCCGCGCTGGTGACTCGAATCGCGCGAAGGAGCCTCCACGAAGCGCAGGCGCGCTTGGAAGCCGCGCAGCAAGTCCCTCCGCGGAATGACCCGCCTCCGACGGACACAAAGGTCGATGTTCTACCGAACGATGAGCACAACCAAGAGCTGGTCTCCAATGCGCATCCGCCGCAGTGGGTGAATCCCGATCCGAAGGGGCGGTACAACCTTGTGGTCGTCGGGGCCGGCACGGCCGGGCTGGTCACCGCGGCGGGCGCGGCAGGGCTGGGCGCGAAGGTCGCGCTGATCGAGCGTTACCTGATGGGCGGGGATTGTCTCAACGTGGGTTGCGTGCCCTCCAAGGCTTTCATTCGATCGTCCCGGTCAGCCGCGGAAATCCGCAAGGCCGCCGCGTACGGCGTGAAGGTCCCAAAAGGCGCGGAAGTGGATTTCCCCGCGGTAATGGAACGAATGAGGCGGCTGCGAGCGCGGATCAGTCACCATGATTCCGCGGAGCGATTCAAGAGCCTCGGGGTTGACGTATACCTGGGGCATGCTCGCTTTATCGGGCCGGATGCCGTTGAGGTGGCCGGGAAGATCCTTCGATTCAAGAAGGCGGTGATCGCTACCGGCGCAAGAGCGGCGCAGCCCGTTATTAGAGGACTTGCGGAAGCAGGCTTCTTGACGAATGAAACCGTGTTCTCGCTCACTGAGCGGCCCGGTCGGCTGGCAATCATCGGAGGCGGACCCATAGGATGCGAGCTGGCCCAAGCGTTTCAACGCCTGGGAAGCCAGGTGACACTCTTCCACAAAAACGATCATCTGCTCGATCGTGAAGATGCGGACGCGGCTGAGATCGTTCAGAGCAGGTTTCTCAAGGAAGGTATTCATCTGATCCTTAAGGCCGACCTTATTGAGGTGGAGCGTCGCAACGGCGAAAAGGTTATCCATTTCAAGACCGACGGCCGTGAGGATTCAATAGCGGTGGACGAGATCCTGGTTGGCGCCGGACGTGCTCCGAATGTGGAAAACCTTGGGCTGGAGGCTGCGGGCGTTCAGTATGATACTCGCAAAGGGGTCTTTGTGGATGACCATTTGAAGAGCACTAATCGCAATATCTTTGCGATCGGCGATGTCTCTATGAGTTATAAATTCACGCACGCCGCGGACGCCGCGGCCCGGATCGTGATCCAGAACGCGCTTTTCAAAGGCTCGAAAAAGCTCAGCGCGTTGACTATTCCGTGGTGCACGTATACGGATCCTGAAATAGCTCATGTGGGCATGTACGCTCGTGATGCGGAAAAGAAAGGTATCGCGGTGGACACCTACGTTAGGTCGCTCTCGGAAGTGGATCGAGCGTTGTTGGATGGCGAGGACGAAGGCTTTGTGAAAATCCACGTTGCCAAGGGTGCCGACCGAATACTGGGAGCGACCGTCGTGGCAGCCCACGCGGGCGAAATGATCAGCGAAATCACCCTTGCCATGGTGGGTAAACTAGGCCTTGGCGCCATCTCCCGGGTAATCCACCCCTACCCTACTCAGGCTGAAGCCATCAAACACGCTGCAGATGCTTGCTACCGAACCAAACTGACGCCTTTCTTGAAAACGCTCTTCTCCAAATGGCTCGCATGGACTCGATGACTGCTTCTTTGCCAAGATAACTTCTTTTGGGATTCTCCGAGCCATTCCACTCGGAAATGCTCGTATTTTGGATCGACCCGCGCTATTATGGCTGCCCGTCGATCTACAGTTTTCGCCCAACAGAACCCTGTGGACAAAACATAAGTGCGGCTTGATCTGCATTCTGCTGGAGACCCGACTAAGCGCTTGCGAGGAATGCAATGAAGATTGCCATTGGAGCGGATCATGCGGGCTTTGAGCTGAAAGAACAGCTCAAACGCCACGTGGAACAGAATGGTCACCAGGTCGTCGATCTTGGAGCCTATGACCAAACCCCGTCGGATTACCCTGATTTTGCCGCCGCGGTGGGCCAAGCGATCAGAAACAGGCAGGCCGACCGCGGGATCATCGTGTGCGGCAGCGGCGTGGGCGCGTGCATTGTGGCAAACAAAATCCGAGGTGTGCGAGCCGCGGTCTGTCACGACACGTACTCTGCAAAGCAGGGCGTGGAACACGACGATATGAACGTGCTCTGTCTGGGTTCACGGGTTGTCGGCCGAAACGTGGCCCTGGAATTGGTTTCAGCTTTTCTGAACGCCCAATTCTCTCGTGAAGAACGACACGCGCGGCGTCTTGCCAAAGTGCTCGCGTTGGAAGAGCAAGCATGTTCGAAGGATGGCCCAAACCGATCATCGTAGAGGAGAATATGATAATGAAATCCTCTTGCGCAACATGCAGAATCCGGGAATATGCCGAGCGAAAGCCGAATTCACTCATTGCACGGATTTGGCGATGGCACACGGGGTGGTGTCCGGGATGGAAAGCGTACCAAAGAGAATTATCCGAAGAAAGTAAGTCCAAGACCTCGTAACCACTCAGTGGAGCGAATGCGGCAAGGGCTGCCCAGTTCCCCCATGGGCGTTGACTAAGGTTGCGCTTCGCTTTTTTCGTCATTCCGGCGGAAGCCGGAATCCAGTCTTTTCAAGGCTGGGGGCTGTGCGGGAATTGTGAATTCTGGACCCCGGCTTTCGCCGGGGTGACGGCCTAACACCATAGGTCGGCCTTGAATCGAAGGCCGCAGAGGGAAACCGTATGCTCAAACTGGTTATCTTCGTTGCGGCGTCAATCGGTCTCATCTATGTTTCCCGGGCCTCATTACGTGCTCCAGGCTCCCACGGTTTCTATCGTTTCTTCGCGTGGGAGTTCATCCTGGCGCTGTTTCTCCTCAATGTGGAATTCTGGTTTGTGGATCCGTTCTCCTGGCGCCAACTCATTGCCTGGTTCTTACTGTTTGCGTCTCTCCCGCCGCTTGCATTCGGAGTTCACGGTCTTGTCACCCGAGGAAAACCCGCGGAGCGCCGCGAGAGTGAAGAACATCTATTGGCCTTCGAAAAGACCACCACCCTGGTGACCACGGGGCTCTATCGATACATTCGTCACCCGCTGTATAGTTCGTTGCTGTTCCTCGCGTGGGGCATATTCTTCAAACTGCCTTCCTGGCCCGGAGCGATCCTCGCGCTGGCCGCCACTCTGGCTCTCATTGCCACCGCCAAAGCGGACGAGGCCGAATGCATCCGCTTCTTCGGCCCCGCGTATCAGGAATATATGAAAGAAACCAAGATGTTCGTGCCGTTTTTGTTTTGATAGGATGGTGCAATAGCGATACCCTTGGATCATGGATACGCGCGGCCCGACAACAGCATGTAGCAATGGCTGCTTGATCGCGGGCATCATAGCGAGGTATTTTCGCCGTGCAGGAACTTACGGATTATTCTCTGCCACTTTTTGATCCGGTTTATCTAGTCAAGAAGGCAAATTTCGTGCTGGTGTGTCGGTGGACGAACGCCCTGACCGGTTAAGAGGGGCAGCATGATTTGGATGAATCCATTCTGCAGAAGAGGTTCAACGAGGTGGTTGAGGTTACGGCCTTGGTCTGCCATATATCAAACAGGTGACGGCGTCTCACGGGAAAAGAGAACGTCTGTTCACCATCCTGTGCGGGTCGATCTAATCATAGTTTGCCAGGGGGGGACCATCATGAGCGAATTTTTTAGAGACGATTTTTTCTGGATGCTCCGGGAGGCCAAGGGATACTTCCCGTGGGTTCAGGAGCGGCCTTACAGATTAGCTCGGCACTTGCGCTTGCGCCACCGCAGGCATTGCCCCATGTGCGACGACAGTGTACTGTTTCAGGCAGATCAAGAGAAAAAAGGTGTTGGTTGTTGATTTGCTCTTGAGAGGTTCCTCTGAAGCCTCTTCTCCTGCGCCCGCCTCACTTTTTGTCGGTACTCCTC
>VGSG01000156.1 GCA_016875095.1 Deltaproteobacteria bacterium | reverse complement strand
AATTGGCCATCAGAACCTCCTGACAAGGTTGTAAGCGGAGATATTTTCTCCGAAAAGGGCTTCCCTGTCAAGACGGTTCCTTTGGGTTCGGTTGTTAAAGTGTTACCCTATCTCTGAACCATCCCACGAATGTTGCAGGTTATTTGCGAATTTTGACCAGTTCACTGGATTATAAGTATGTCTATTACTTGTTGGACCTGCAGCATAGTCATTTCACCTTCGACTATACATACAAAGCACATCCAAGTGTTATCATAGATCGGTACCAAATCTACGACATGCCCCTCCCCGAACAACGCCGCATCGCCGAGATCCTGGACGCGGCGGACGAGGCCATCCGGCAGACGGAGCGACTCATCGCCAAGCTCAAGGCGGTCAGGGACGGGCTGTTGCACGACCTCCTCACCCGCGGCCTGGACGAGCACGGCCGCCTGCGTGACCCGCAGACCCATCCTGAGCAGTTCAAGGACTCGCCGCTGGGGAGAATTCCGACGGAGTGGGAAGTCTCAAGGGTCAATGAAATCTGCATTTTGGGGCGAGGACGCGTTATCAGCCAAGTCGACCTTGATCAGAATCCAGGGCCTTATCCGGTGTATTCATCACAAAGCAAGGACGAGGGTGTCTTTGGGTACTTGAATACGTTCGATTTCGACGGCGAGTATGTCACTTGGACGACTGATGGCGCGTATGCTGGGACGGTATTCTACCGTTGCGGTAGGTTCAGCTGCACCAATGTTTGCGGGACTCTGCAGGCGAAATCTCATGATTTGAGTATGAGGTACCTTGCCTCAGCCCTCTCCACCCGTACAGGCAAGTACGTTAGCTATGTTGGTAACCCGAAGTTGATGAACAGTGTGATGGCTAAGATTCCCGTTCCGTTGCCATCATATAGCGAACAGAAAGCTATTGCAGCTGTCCTTGACACCCACGACACCCGCATTCGTGCCGAGGAGGCTGGCCTGGTGAAGCTCCGCCACGTCAAGCGCGGGCTGATGGATGACTTGCTCACAGGGAAAGTGAGGGTGCAGGTATGACCAATGTTCTTCAAGAGTTGAGCCAATGGGCGACGACCCTGCCGTATTGGGAACGGGCAGCGCTGGAGAAAGTAGTGGCTGGGGTGAGATTCACCGATGCAGACTACGGCGAGCTTCTCCAGTATCTATTGGAGGACGCCGGCCTGGCAGAACCAAAAGGACCGCGTCCGGTGCTACGCTTCCCCCGAGATTTCGATGCCGATGCTCAGCCAACTGCACCGGTCCGGTTGGTCAAGATATCCAATCTCCAGAACATCAACGCCCTGGTGCCAGACCAGGTCCTCACCTTCGGGCTGGCGATGACGGCGATCTACGGAGGAAACGGTTCCGGCAAGTCGGGTTATGCGCGGGTTCTCGGGTGCGCCGGCTTCACCCGCGGCGATCAGGAGGTGCTCCCCGACGTGACCCGCCCCATTGACGACACGATCACATTGTCAGCCGACGTTGATATTGAGGAAGCGGGTTCCAGACGTGTCATCCACTACGAGATTGGGAGAGAATGTCCTGAGCTTGCCTCCTGTTATGTCTTCGATAGCACCAGTGTGCGTGTTCACCTGACAGGGTCGAACGCGCTCAGTTTCTCCCCAGCGGGCCTCTCCTACCTCACCCGCCTGGCAGAGGTGACCGACGAGGTTAGAATTCGTCTGAAAGCTCGGGTGCAAGAATGCTCTCAACTACACTGCTTTGATGTCTTGTTCCAGGGGGACTCAGAGATTACCGAGTTGATTGCCAACCTTGGTCCTGACACCGACCTCCAGGTATTGCGCCAGACGGCTGCGTTGTTGCCAGAGGAAAGGGAACGGATCAAGGGACTAGATCTTGAGATTGCTCACCTCAAAACCCAAGACGTCTCTAAACAAGTCTCAAAGCTTACGCAGAGGATAGACGACTTGGACAGCCTGGTCAGCCAGTTGCGTGAAGCGCAGGAGGGGCTGAGTGACAAGGCGGTAGAAGACGTCGGTCACGCGATAAGAACCTACCAGGAGCGACAGTCCGCGGCCCAGTGCGTCAGTGTAGATCAGTTCAGGTCGGAGCACTTCACGCAAACTGGCAGTGACGTGTGGTACCAGTTCATCGCAGCAGCGAAGGCCCTGGCCAATGTCGAGCAAGCCCCGGACAAACCCTATCCACAGCCCGATAGTCGCTGCCTACTCTGCCAGCAGCCCCTGTCACCCGAAGCGCGCGATTTGTTGCTTCGACTGTGGGCGTTCCTGGAGGGAGAAGCACAGGCCAGGTTGGAGGAGGCACAGACAGCCCTGGAAGAAAGACGAGCCTCACTAGAGGCGATTCCTCTCGATTTCTTCGATGACCAGTCCGTATCATACAGGCATTTGCAGGAACACGACCCAGCCCTGCTGGGAATAGTGAAGGCATTCGTCGCAGCTTGTCGCGCAAGACGCGGAAGTGTTCTTGAGGCCATCGCTGCAGGTGGAGTAGTGGAAGCCCCTTCCCTGCCTGCAGACGGTATTCCTGACATTGAGATGATCATTGGATCGTTGAAAGTACAGCGTAGTGAATTACAAAAGAGAGACCCTGCCGAAGAGATTGCGCGGCTGGAACAGCAGATGCGGACCTTACAGCACCGCGTTTTGCTTAGCGAGCGCCTTTCTGAGATCGAGGCATATGTGCAGAGGCGAATCTGGGCGCAACGAGCGGATAAGGTTGGGGGAAGCACAGCGCATATAACGAGAAAGCACAATCAGCTATTCGGCCAGCTAGTCACTGATCGGTACATCGAGTTATTCAAACAAACATTGCAAGATTTGGGGCGGTCGCTCCGAGTCCAGGTGAAAACAAAAGGCAAGAAGGGCGAAGTGTACAAACAGATCGTAGTGGAAACTGACCCCTCTGCTCCAACGGACATGGCGACACCAGACAAGGTCTTGAGCGAGGGTGAGAAACGTGCAGTGGCACTAGCCGATTTTCTGACCGAGGTTGCACTGGATACAACGAGTAATGCCGTCGTACTGGACGACCCGGTTACCTCTCTCGACTTGGAATGGAAAGGGTTGATTGCAACGATTCTCGGTGAAGAAGCCAAACGACGGCAGGTAATCGTATTCACACATGATCTTCCCTTTCTTTATTTCCTCAAGCAACAGTGTGAGCAAGAGGGAGTTGAGATTGCTACGCATTGGATTAAGCGGGGGGACCACGACGATAGGCCAGGCTACGTCTACTTGGATAACAGTCCTGCATTGGAACGTGAATATCGCAAACCAACGCGCGCTCACGAGATCTACGTGAAAGCCAAGGAGTCGCCCGCGGCGGAGCAAGAGGCTTTGCTGCGGGACGGTTTTGGCGCGCTTCGAACATGCTACGAGGCATTTATTATCTTCGAACTCTTCAATGAGGTTGTCTTGCGTTTCGATGAGCGCGTGAGTTTTGGACGCTTGAAAGGTGTTGTGTGGGACAAAACGATTGCAGACGAGGTAACCGTGAAATGCGAGCTTCTCTCAAGATACATCGAAGGGCATTTGCATAGTAATGCGTTGGGAGCACAGAAACCAACGCCCAAGACGCTACTGGACGAGATTGAGGCTTTTGAAGCACTTAGGAAACGCCTAAAAGATCTCAGAAAGAACTAATCCATCCGCTTCTGGCAAGTTGTTCTAGGCCAAGCGCGGGCTGATGGACGACTTGCTCACAGGACGAGTGCGGGTTTAGCGTCATTGATTGAGCTACAAAGGGGGATTGCCTCCCCCATCCTTGACATTCCACCCAATCTGTGCTACAATGTGTATGCATGATTCTCCCCTGGGGTGAATCGCTGAATCAATGTACAGAACTGCCATCCCGTCTACCTGGGAGAGTCCCTTGCGATTTTGTTTCAAGAACAAGAGGCTTGAAGCTGTTTACACTGGAGAGAAAGGAGCGCACAAGTATCCACCTGGGGTCGTTGATGCTTTCTGCGAGGTGATGTCCATCATCTCCGCCGCGGTGGACGAGCGCGATCTCTACAGTCTCAAAGGTCTGAGGTACGAGAAGCTGAAGGGCGACAGAAAAGGACAGCACTCGATCCGCCTGAATGACCAGTTTCGCTTGATCGTCGAGCGGGAGAAAGATAACCAGGGAAGGTATTTGCTGATTATTGATATCGAGGATTATCACTGAAGAACCGCTGGGAGAAGAAACAAGGAGGGCAGCGATGAGCACGGACCTTAGACCGGCCCGAGTTGCACCGCCAGGCCGCATCATCAAGCGTGAGTTGGATGCCCGGGGCTGGACCCAGAAGGACCTGGCAGAGATTATGGGGCGTCCCCCGCAGGCGGTTAGCGAGATCGTCCAGGGACGCAAGCAAATCACGCCTGAGACCGCTTTGCAACTGGCGGCTGCTTTTGGCACCTCACCAGAGCTATGGATCAACCTGGAAACCAACTACCGTCTCTATCAGGCCCGTGAAGAGCATGACAAAGCCGGGATCGCTCGGAAAAGCCGCCTTTACAGCCTGGTTCCTGTTTCCGAATTGACCAAGCGCGCCTGGATCAGGGACGCGGGCTCGGTCGAGGAGCTAGAACAGGAGATCTGTGCTTTCTTGGAAATTGATTCCCCGGATCAACAGTCCCGTCTGGCTGCCAGTTTCCGATACACGCAAGCGCGGGAGCCAGAAGTCAACGCGCAAGTTGCCTGGGT
>VGSG01000155.1 GCA_016875095.1 Deltaproteobacteria bacterium | reverse complement strand
TGATGTGAAACAATTGGAAGAGCTTGGCGCGCGATTCTCGGACCTGGTCTTCCAAAAGGTGCTCAGTTGTCCTTTCGTGCCCGGAGCTGAGCGGTTCCTGGAGAAGTATTCACAGACGCACCTGCTCTTCGTGGCATCGGGCACCCCGGAGCCGGAACTAGTCCAAATTGTTGAGAAACGCGGGCTCGGCCGGTTTTTCCGTGGCGTTTACGGAAGCCCCAGGTCCAAAGCCGAGATCGTACGGCAGATCCTTGCCCAACAAGGCTTGCATCCGTCTGAAGTCCTCTTTGTGGGCGACGCGCTCGGCGATTACCGCAGCGCGGCTGAAACTTCGGTGGCGTTTGTAGGTCGGGCCCCCGCCGGGTCACAGAACCCTTTCCCTCAAGAGGATGTGCTTACCATTGTCCGTGATTTGCGCCAATTGGACCAAGAGTGGCCCCGTCTTGCTCGATCCTTGCCCGTCCCATGAATCCTTCGCGGAATTCGACAGTTTTCATTGCCGCGCCTCGCGCCGTGGGGAGACTACAGGCGCTCCTGCGTGATCGACCGCCGCCGCGCTGGATCTATTTCGGGCGAGACGTCGAGCAATTTTATCGAATCAGATCAAAGTTTTTCACGGATCGAGCGATCTGCGCAGGAGAATTAATCAACAAGAAAGCCTTTGAGATCCGCGACGAATTCATGAAGGTGGATACCGCCATGGAAGTGGATCGATCAAACCTCCTTTACCAGTGCGCCGATATCGCAGAAAAAAACCCCTACACTTCCGATCTCTTCTTCCATTGCTGCGCGTATCTGGTCTTTCACGAACTCCTGCAAACGGGCGGCTCGCTGGTCATTATTGTGGAGGATCGGCAACTTGGACTCCATATGGAGAGACACGCTGCGGCAGTAGGTTATGCGACTCGTCGGGTGGGTCCTGTTGCGCTGCTCGATCATTTGCCTCCTTTTTTCACCAGCGCAATTCGCTGGGCCGACTTGAATTTGAGGGCCGTATACCGCCGGTTCAAGTTCGTGAGGGCATTCCTGCGCAACAGACGCCTCCTCAAGAAATATTCCGGTGGGTCCGCGCGCGACCCTTACACTCCGCTACGAAATCTTGATGCCCTGCTGATCACTTGGGGTCAAGAAAACATGTTCGACACCCACCCGCGGGAGTCGGACCGGTACTTTGGAGAACTCCCTCGGCATCTGCGCGCCCGACGTTACCGAGTGGCACACGCGGCGCATCCGTACCCGCTGACATTACAGGAACTCGTGGCGCCCGCCCGCGCTTCCGGAGAGCTGTTCGTATTTCCCGATGAATGCTGGGGCTTGTCGGACGTGCTGAAGCTCGCGTGGCGAACGCTGATTCAAAAATGGCCGATCAAGGCGAAGTTCATGCTTCAGGACCTGGATCTCACGCCCTTGCTCGTCTCGGAGATAGTGGCGGAGCGGGCCAAGACAAGGCAAGTGTCCGCTGTGCAATGGTGGTTCGTGGCTCGCTTCCTGGCCCGATACGGGTTTGGTCCGCGCCTCGTCATACTCCCCTTTGAGAATCAGCCGTGGGAAAAGGCCTTCCGACAGGGCGCTCGTGAATTCTTACCCGACACGCGAATTCTGGGCTACATGCACGCACCCTACGCGCCGCTCTGGTTGCCGCTTTCCATGCTCGGACGCGATCCGGGTGACGCGCTGATCCGCGGGCCGATCGTTGCTCCGGGCGCGGCGTGGGCGAGGCTCCTGGCAACTCAGGGGTTTCCTCAAGAGCAGATCCGGGTGGGGCCGGCTTTCCGCTTTTCGTATCTCTTTGCCCAAAAAGAAAGCGCTCAGCGCGTTGAAGGAACCGGTGATCGTTCCGGCGCCTCGATCCTTGTCGCCTGCTCTCATTCCGAGAAGGACACGCTGGAACTGCTGCACAAGGCTCTGGAAGCGCTGGGGGCTTCCCCAGGCATGGACGTGGTCATCAAGTTTCATCCGGATATGGGAGAGATCCGAGGGAGAGAGCTGCTAACCCGCGCGTTGAGCCTTCTCGGTTGGGATCAGCTCCCAAGGCAATTCCGAGTGATTGATCGACCCGTCGGCGAACTGCTGGAGTCCGCGGCCGTTCTTATAGACATGGGCACATCCGTGAGCTTGGAGGCACTGGCCCTGGGGGCGCATGTGGTGCATGTGCAACCGGACCTGTGGTTTGACATGGACACTCTTGGGCATTTTCCTGAGGCGAACGTACAGGCTCGTTCGCATCAGGATATTCGCCGGGCAGTGGAAAAATTACTAGGAGAGGAACTGCCTCTCCGTGACCTTCGGCTGCGTAAGGCTCGAGCCTTGCTTAGGGACCTTTTCGCAGCGACCGGCGCACAAACGATATCACACCTGCTTCCGTAGAGTCGGCCGACCAGGAAGGTTCCAGATTCGTGCGCGGACGGGGCCATCCCGGGGGCTGCCCTTGCCGTGCATCTCGATTGTGCTACAATCGTCTTGGCCGAAGCGGTCCTGTACAGATGGCGAAAGTCTTTCTCCTGTAACTGTTGCGCGGAGTGACGTCTCGAATGAAGCGACCGATTCGAAGAATTCTCCTTATTCAACCCCCGTACAATTGCGCGGCTCACAAGACCGATCTCACTCCGAATCCACCTTTAGGGCTTGCCTACACGGCTTCAGTCCTGGAACAATTCGGCTTTGACGTCGAAATTCTGGACGCCTTTGTCGAAGGATGGAACCATGAGTCTTCCATATCTCCGGGCATCATTCGAGTCGGGCTTCCGCTGGGCGAAATACGGTGTATTGTGGCTGAGAAAGCTCCGGATGCGGTCGGCATATCCGCGATGTTCACATCTCAGCGGAAGAATGCGAGTGATGTAGCTGCCCTCGTGAAGGAAGTTGAGCCGGCAACCTTTGTCATTGTCGGAGGAGCGCACGCCACCGCAGCGCCAGAAATGGCGCTGAGCGACCCGAATGTGGACGTGGCAGTCCTTGGCGAGGGAGAGGATGTGATCGTCCCGTTATTGCGAGGGCTCGGGACCGGCGATGGCTTGAAGAACTTGCACGGCGTGGCATATCGGGCCCCTGATGGGTCGTTGGTCGTCAACCAACGGCAGGGCGCAATAGCAGATTTGGATGCCATTCCGTTTCCTGCGCGGCATTTGCTGCCCATGGACAAATACTTCGCTTTGCCGTCCCGTCATGGAGGCCTGAAAATCCGTACGAGGCCGGCCAACATGGTCGCGTCTCGTGGGTGCCCCTACCGGTGTAATTTCTGCACGGCATTCAGGGTGTTCGGCCGCAAGGCACGACGGCGATCGGTGGAAAACATCCTCGCGGAACTCGATGAGCTGGTGAATAGATATCAGGTGAACGAACTCTATTTCGAGGATGACCAGTTCCTGGCGAATCTTAGTCACGCGGAACGCTTGCTTGTCGCGATGGCGCAGAGAGGTTACGACCTTGCGTGGGATACGCCAAACGGGATTTCTCCGTGGCTTCTCAATGATCGCCTCCTTGGCAAGATGAAGGCTTCAGGCTGCTACCACGTGAACATAGCGGTCGAATCAGGCAGTCAGTGGGTCTTGGACAACCTGATCCACAAACCGGTTCGCGTGAAACGTATACCCGACCTCGTCCGACGCATCCAGGACCACGGTATGACCGCCGGGATATTTCTCGTGATCGGGAACATCGGTCAGGCCGGTGTTGAAACAAGGGAGCAGATTGAGGAAAGCTTTCGTCTTCTGGAGAAAGCGCGGCCTGATACTCAACATGTATCAATCTTGACACCTTATCCAGGTTCTGAGGTCCTGGAAGTGGCTCTAGAAAAAGGGTATCTCGTTCCGGATTTCGACTGGGACAACCTGGTGATCGAGAAGAGCAACCTGCAAACACCCGAGTGGACGCCCAATGACCTTGTGGATATGAGAAATAAAGCGCTGGTGCGTATAGCTTTCTCAGCCACGCTGAAACGTCCGCGCAGACTCGTTCAGCTCCTTTGGCACGCCTTGCGGAACGATCCCCCGGGTTTTCCTGCAAGGATGTTTCGCTACGCTTGCAAGGTCTTAGCTGCCTGGCTTGATACCTTGACACGCGGCGCAGGCGTTCGTCGACAAGAAAAGAAACTCGGGAAGGCAAACCACTAGCGCTCGCAACCCACTGAACGCGGTAGGGCCGTAGAAGCGCTGGGGTGTGATGTGCTATAAGGGCTATGGTGCAGTTATGTGCGCGGATTACTGGAATGACGAAGAGATCGAGAGATCAAAGAGCTATTGGATTGAGGATGTTGACGATCCTCGCCTCCTGAACCACCTCCGCACCGAGACAAATCTGGAGCGTTGTTTCTGCGATGCGCTCGCGTTCGTTGAGAGCCATTTGGGAGGCATGCGCGGGACCGTGCTCGAATTGGGCGCGGGTGTTTGCTGGACATCCGCCATCATCTCCCGACATGCGGACGTCGAGAAGATAATTGCGGTGGATATCTCGAAGCATCGGCTGTTCCGCTTGGCGCCTCTCGTTTTCCGGCAGTATCAAGCCCTGGAACATAAAATCAAGCGAGTGGTCGATAGCGCGGAGAATATCGCGTTCAAAGAGGACTCGATCGACGCCGTTGTCTTTTGCCAAGCGTTGTACATGCTCGCTGAGCCGGGGCCGTTGCTGCGGCGGATATACAGATACTTGAAGCCGGACGGTCTCGCGCTCGTAACGTGCGAGCACATCGAAGGGCCTAAGTCGTGGCGCCGGCGTGGGAAATGGTGGATGCGATCTCTATTGAGCGGGCGCCTGGCGCCAAAGGCGCCCGCAGACGATTCCGGCAGACATAGTTAAATGACCCCCGGCAGAGCC
>VGSG01000154.1 GCA_016875095.1 Deltaproteobacteria bacterium | reverse complement strand
CGAACCCGGCGGACCGCTGCACGGAATGAACCGGGATCAGGGCCTTCAATTGTTCAAAGAGGGCCTCAACCAAGTTGAAACAACGGCCCGCGAGGCCGGCGTTCGGATCCTTATCGAACCTGAGCCGGGCCTTCTCATAGAGAACAGTCGGCAATTCATTGAGCTTTTTCAGGGGCTCGATCACGACGTATTCGGCCTAAACTTCGATGTGGGGCACTTCTATTGCGTGAACGAGGATCTACCGCAGCTCATCCGCGACATGAAAGGTATCGCTCGCCACTACCATCTTGAAGATATACCACCGAGTCGCGCTCACCATCATCTGATGCTGGGCGAAGGCGCCATCGATCTCCACGAAGCGCTCAATACCATACACGAAACGGGCTATTCAGGGTTCGTCACCGTAGAGCTTTACACGTATGCGCATGCAGCGCCCGATGCGGCTCGCGACGCGTTCCGCTTTCTGCGACGGTGGGAAGAAACGATGTTCGGTCGATAGGGACGCGCTACGCTGCCCTTATTTGATACGGGGAATAACGCTCACCTTGACCATTACCTCCCCAAAACCTGAGCAATCCACGCCCACATCGGGGCATTTCACATACCGCATGAAGTGGAAGTCATTAGGCTCCAAACCTTCGCTCAAGCGTTCATTGATCAGGGCCACCGGTATGGCCAGTTGGGACAGCAGATAAACGCACATCTTCTTGGGACAAAGCTTGGTGATAAAATTCCCGTCCGCGTCGAGAATGAGCTTCTGCCCTACTTCATGTTTTGAATTGCAGTTGCGCGACGCGACCACTTCAGCTTGGATGGAATAAAGAGAGGCAACGGCTGAGAGACGAGTGACGTGTCTTACCCGATGCGCGCCTTCACGGAACGTTTGGGTTTCCGCATCTGTATACCCAACGCGTTGCGCGTATCTCGTTATTACGTCTTCGGCCATGAGATTACTCCTTGCGCTACGGGCGGTTGCAACCGCTACTTCCCGGCTCCAACCGGCTTGAGGATGCTCTTGAAGTCCGTTATGCCTTCAAGGTTCGCGTTGTCGGCGAATCGAGCGTCTACGAGCCCCGAGATGTCATTATGCCGTATCAGTCCAAACTTCACCATCAGGTCCGCCATGCGCTGGATTTCGTGTTCTTGCGGGATAAAACGATCGTACACGATCCTGCCGGGAGGAGTCTGGAGCGCGTATTCCACCAGCTCACGGGGCTGATTCCAATATGCGCACGCGATGCGAGCGGCTTCCTGAGGATTGGCCTTGGCCCATAGACCGGATCTGGCCGCGGCCTGAACCAGCGCCTGCACACGGTCAGGCTTTCGGTCGATGTAGTCCTGCCTCATCAGGAGCAGATTGCAGATAAAGTTGGGCCAAACCTGCTCGACGTAATAGAGCGCCTTTGAATCACCGACCCGGATCGTCTGGGCCGCGAACGGCTCTCCCACGAAGTAGGCGTCAAGCGCGCCTGTGGCAAGCGCTGAAGCCATATCCGGTGGATTCATCTCCACGATATTCAAGTCCGCGCCCCTCATGCCGGACGTCTCAGCCAATTGCCTCATGCACAGATTGTGCCCGGAATACCGAAGCGGCACGGCTACGCTCTTGCCGGCGAGGTCGCGAAAATCCTTTATTGTGAGATCCTTCCTATACACCAGGGTGCTTTCGTGCCGATTGCCGATATACACGATTCTGACGCCTGCGCCCTGCTGGTGAAGCGCCACGGAGAGCGGCGCTATGATAAACGCCGCCTCAATCTTCCCCTGGCGAAGCGCTTCCCCCATTTCCGCGAAGGACGAAAATTTGAGAGCCTCGTACCGCACGCCGGTCCCGTCTTTGGTCGCATAATCCAAGAGCGGACAGGCCAGGTTGGTGATCACAGGCATGTACCCCATGAGCACCCGTTCCCTTTCCGCATGGGAGAAATTGACCCAATAGTGCAGGCCGGAAATCACCACAAGCCACGACAGGGCGATGATCAACACCAGCCATCCCACGGATAATCTCGCGGTAATTCTGTGAATGAGATCAGAGCGCATAATGCACACCCAACTCAGTGTACACGTCCCTCCTCAAACGTTCCAATTCATCGTACGAATGGAAATCGCGCGGGTGGGGGAATTCCAGCTTCAGGTCCAGCCGTACCTTCGCAGGCCGTTCGGTGAAGACCACCACTCTATCACCCATTACCAGAGCCTCATCGATATCATGGGTGATGAATACGATGGTCTTCTGGATAAGCTCATGCATATTGATGATCTCTTCCCGCATCTTGAGTCTGGTGAGGAAGTCCAGTCCGGCAAAAGGCTCGTCCATAAAGAGCACTTCCGGATCCGCGACGAGCGCTCTAGCCAGCTCGGCTCGTCTCTGCATGCCTCCGGAAAGCTGGTGAGGATAAAGATGCTCGTACCCGGTCAAATTCACCACGTCCAAGTGTTCTTGAACTTTGGCGGCCATCTCCTCCTTTTCCTTCATGTGCCGCGCCCCCAGTCGAACGTTCTCCCAGACCGTCATCCACGGGAAGAGGCCCGAGTGCTGAAAGACAAAGATGTGCTCCGAGCTGGGGCCTTTTACCTTTTCTCCGTCAATCAAAACCGTTCCGGATGTGGGCCGGTCAAAGCCTGCGATGACCCTGGCCAGGGTGGTCTTGCCGCATCCTGAGGGCCCCAGGATGCACACCAGCTCTCCGTTTGCAAACTCCAGATCGATCCCGTCCAGGACCGGCAGGTGGTTTCCCGAGCGCAGGTCAGGGTCACTGTTCATCCGGCGGCGGGCGCCTCGGCGTTCCACGTACTCTTTCCTGACATCTTTGACGAGAATATGACCCATCCTACGTTCGACCCCATGCCACGGATTTGATCCTGTTCAACTGAACAATCACGCGATCCAGGCAAATCCCGATCACCCCGATGGCAATCATCGCGTCCATAACGTAGTCCATGCGCAGCGCATTACGGGAATCCAGGATAAGGTACCCAAGCCCGGACTTGACCGCAATCATCTCCGCCGCCACCACCACCAGCCAGGCGATTCCCAGCGAAATCCGCAGAGCCGGCAAAATGTCGGGCAAGATCGCGGGAAAGATGACCCTCGTGATCGTTTCGAAGGGTGTGAAATTGAAGTTCGCGGCCACTTGAAAGTAAACGGTGCGGATATGGTTCACGGAATAGATGGTGGACACGAGGAGCGGGAAAAAACTGGACAGAAAAATAAGGAAAATTGCCGGCTTGTCGCCAATTCCGAACCAGAGCATCGCCAACGGGATCCACGCAAGCGGCGAAATCGGCCTCAAGAACTGGATCAGCCCGTTGGTCAACAACTGGCCGGTCTTCCACCAGCCCAGGACGATCCCCAGCGGCGTCCCGATCGCCACAGCCAAGTAGTACCCCGCGGTCACCCGGAAAAGGCTCGCGACCGAGTGTTTCAGAAGGGAGCCGTCGCGAATCAGTTCCCACATCCCCACCGCGGCGTCCAACGGTCCGGGAAAGACCGTGGGACTCCACCCGCTCAACCGCCTGGCAATGCCCCAGACCGCGACCACAGCGGCAAAAGAAAGAACCGGCAAGAGATAGGGCCGGAGACGAGTATAATTCATGGGCGCCTGACAAATCTTGAGAGAAACGAGCTCCGCATTCCGGCAAGCCACGCGCGCGATGCCACCTTACGCCGCGGCTTCTGATGTCGCCGAAAGCATCAGAATCTTTTTTTTCTCGGCGCAAGAGAAGCACGAGCCCGAAGACAATATACATACCAAAGGCAGTTGCCAGAGAGAAGCAGAATCGGCATGTCACACGTAAGCTTTGAGTTAAGGGCGGGTGAAGGCCACGGGCAAGAGGCCGCGAACCACATTCCGGCCGGTCTGCGCGGCCACGCATTTCTCGACATTGCGGCTTGGAATCCGTGGCCTCAGTATGAGCAGATAAAGACGCGGGTCCTCAAGCCGGATCGTGTCAACCAAAATATATTAGCATTTACCACATGATATGACACTTTTATCATGCAGAACATCGCTATTTGGCACATCATGCCACCGATAAAAATAATTGCCTCCAAATTTTTTCAAATTTCCCTTGACCCTCGCCCCACTCGTTGCTAGAGACACCCCAGCCGAGTTCCGGCTTTTCCCGTAGCCATCCGGCAGCCTCAGCTCTTCCGCCAATGGCGCCAAAAGCCCGACTCGACTCGTTCGGCTATCCAAAGACTTCGGGAATTCAGCCCACTTCGGAGGGAGGCCCCTTATGAAAGCGATGGCTCTCACACTCACCGGTCTTTTGTGCATTCCTCTCCTCGTCGGTCCCATGCCGGCCGGCGCGGCCGGCGAGCAGCAGATTATCATTGACCGATCCACCCGCAGCAAAGTGCTCAACGATTACGTCCTGCTCACCAGGGACGCAATCCAACAGGTCTGGCGCACTCCCGTCGCGCTGGAAGGCGCGGGTTCGGTCAAAGGCAGGGTGAAGGTCAACTACACGCTGACAAGGAGCGGAGCGCTCGATTCGGTGCAACTGGTGGAAAGCTCCGGGAATCCGGAAATGGACAAATCCCTCTTGCACGCCATTCGCTCCGCGCAACCGTTTCCGCCCTTTCCCGACGATGTCCGCGCGCCACGAATCATGATACGAGCCAACTTCGTCGTGGCGGACCTGCCTACTGCGCCGGTGGTCATGGTCGATCAGCCCATTGACTCCCCCGACACCCCCGCTCAAGAGGCTGCAAAGACCGAAAAGAAAAAGCTCCTCTGGGGCAAACCCGCTGAAACAGCCGCGCCCAAAGATTCCAGCATTGATGCGGGCCGACCTATGCCCGAACCGCCACTCAGAGCCACCAAAATC
>VGSG01000153.1 GCA_016875095.1 Deltaproteobacteria bacterium | reverse complement strand
GAAAACCAACGAGCACTACCCGCGGGGAAAGAAGTTGTGAGAATTCGAATGTCACGCGGATGAGAGGAATATGCTGAACGTGCTCCCTTTTCCAGGTGAACTGGTGACTTCCACGCGACCGTGATGGGCGTTGACCACACGCCGCACAATGGGAAGCCCCAGGCCGCTCCCCGGCTTGATCCGACCGCGGGTCCGGTCGACCTGATAGAATTGTTCGAATATACGATCCAGGCGCTCTCTGGGAATTCCGCAGCCTTGATCCGAGATCGTGATAGCGGCTTCAGCGTCTTTTCGGCAGGCGCGGATTGTCACTGACGAGCCTGATTCACTGAACCTGATCGCGTTATCCACGAGATGCATGATCGCCTGTTCAAGCAAGGCCGCGTTGATCGCCGCGAACAGACCTTCCTCGCATTCCACGGTAAGCGCGATCTGTCGTTCTGCGGCTTGCTCCCGACAGGCAAAGACCGCGGATTCCACCACCGCCCCGATATCTCCGCGAACCAGCTCGACGTCACCCTTCTCTGCGTCTCGCTCAATCCGCGCGAGGGTGAGCAAGTCCTCTATGATGGTATTGAGTCGATCGGTCTGATCGGCAATGGTGTCCAGGAATCGCGTTGCGCTTTCAGGATCACGGATGGCGCCGTTGTGGAGTTTATCCAGGAACCCCTGGACTACTCTTATCGGCTTTCGCAGCTCACGGGACACATTTGCCACAAAGTCTCTGCGTATGCGCTCCAGCTTCTTGATGTTCGTAACGTCGTTCAAGACTACAAGCGCCCCTATCTGTTGATCGCCCGCGCCTCGCAAAGGGGTTGCATTCGCCTGGAGCACAAGACCTGCTCCCTTGACGATGGTCAGTTCATCCTCCACGTGTTCTCCGGCCGCGAGGGCTTTCGCCACAAATTGGCCCAGACTCCGGATCCGGATCGCTTCACCAATACGCCGACCGGCCACTTTGTCGGTTTCTATGCCGAACATGCGCTCGGCGGCTCTGTTGGTTCGGAGAATTCGCTCGTCCGCGTCGATCACAAGCACGGCTTCCACCATAGCGCTTAGCACCGCTTCCAGTTCGTTCCTCTGCTCGGCCATAAGGGTGACACGGTCGTGCAACTGAGCTGCCATACTGTTGAGCGCATCCGCCAAATCCGCAAGCTCGTCTTCTCCGGAGACGTCCAGCCGATATTGGAGATCGCCTCTCGCAAAGCGTTGAGCGCCCTCTTTCATACTCGAGATCGGCCGATTCATGCGGCGGGAGACATGGAAACTGATCGCCGCGGCCAGGAGGACAACAATCAGCCCTGCCACGGCCATGTTGACATAAACGGGCCTCAAGCTGCCAGCCACTCCCTCTACCGCCTTGGAGATGCGTATGACACCGATCCGACGGTCTTGCTGCGACAGGGGAGTGGCCACGTATATCATCGTCTGATTCAAGGTGAAGCTGTATCTTGAGCATACGCCGACCTTGCCGCTCATAGCTTCTATCACTTCCAACCGGGCAGAGTGATCTTCCATTTGGCTGGGATCATCCTCTGAATCGGCCAGCACTTTTCCGGCGGGAGAGATCACGGTTATTCGGCTTTGAATCTCCTTGCCGATCTTCTTACAGAGGGCATCAGTGCCGGTGTTATCTTGGGAGGCTAAAGATGGGCCGATGACTTCGGAGACGAGGATCGACTGGGCCTTGAGTTGCGCCACCGTTTGCCGAAAGGTCAAGTTTTCGAGTTCATTGGTGACGAGCCACCACATAGCGGAGACAGAGACTAGAATGACGGCCAGGTAATAGGGGAAAAGCCGCCACAGCAGCTTAGGCCGTCTCTCCAATCCTCGATCCCTCTCTACTACCGGGCAATCATAGCCCTCATCATGTCCGCCGCGTTCTCAAGGTGATCTGCGATGTCACCCGTGGTTTCAACCAGACGCATCATGAGGAAGAAGGTCTTGGGCGGTAGTCCTTCGTCAGCGCAGAGTCGGATGTAAATGGTTCGTTCCAGCTCGTCCGACTCTTTTTCTCGGAACCGTATCTCCCGGATGACATCCTTGACGGCTTGTCTATCCTCTTCAAGGCGGCTCTCAAAGTACTTGTGGCCGCGGAGGACCATTTCCGGGAGCAGACCCAAATAATCCCCCACCTCCTTGACCAGCACCAGATAGTCCCGCCGGATCTCTTCTGGAAGACAGAATAGATGATACGACAGCCAGTACAGCGCGTTCTTGACGCAATCCACCACCTTGTCCGCTTCTCGAAGGAAAGAGAAGAACACGAACTTGTCCACAGGCATGAGAATAGACGCAGGGAGGTGCGCGCGTATATTGCGCTTGATCTTATCCGCCTCTGCTTCAATGTCCCGAATTTCTTCTTTGAGAAGCTCGAACTCGACACGATCGCCTTCAAAGTAGTCTTCGACCGCCCTCACAAATATCGGACCACACTGCGCCACTTTCATGGCGTGTTTGAATGAGTTCTCAAGAGGGGAGCGCCGAAACAGATTGCTCATTACTAGTCTCATGATACACCACCCTATGGGATTCAGCTCAAAAACGCAATCAGCCCAAGGTAAATGACCGCCGAAGTCGCGGCCGCGATGGGAACCGTGACAAGCCAATAGACGAATATGTTGACCAAGGTCCTCAAGTCCAACAAGCCCTGGAGCCCTCGGGCCAACCCCACCCCAACGAACGCGCCTACCGCCGCATGAGTAGTGGAAACAGGTAGCCCCATCATCGAAGCGACCAGAATAACCGTGGCAGCCGAGAATTCGACGGTGAACCCGCGCACGCTGGTCAATTCGGTGATCTTGGATCCCATGGTTTCGATCACCCGATGGCCCCAGGTTACTATTCCCACACAGATCATAACCCCGCCAAAGGCGAGCAGCGCCGTGGGCGCCGGCGCCTCTTCAGCCATCGTCCCTGTGGAATAAATAAAGTACATTCCGGCCAAAGGCCCCATAGCATTCGCCACGTCGTTGGCCCCGGTCCCGAACGACACGTAACACGATGTCATGACTTGCAAGTACCGGAACACCTGCTCCGGGAGTGAAAATTCTCCCTTACGCAGCTTGGCCTTGAGGATTGCTCGGCAAATCACATAGCCTGCTAGAGCCGCAATCGTGGGTACTATCGCCGCTTCCACGCCCTTCATGCCGAACTTCCGCCCAAGAGGAGTTTCCAGGAAAAGAGAAAGCGTCACGATGAATACGGTCGCCGCGACCAGGAAGGGGCTCGTGACGGCAGTTCCTCCGGCCGAGTCCATCCGCGAAAGGATGGTGCGGTCAATGAACTTGAAAATGAAAAAGGCTGCCAAACCGCTCAAGATCGGAGTAAGGGTCCAGGAAATGAAGATGTGCGCAACCTGACCCCAATGGACGATTTTGGGGCCGCCCGCAACCAGACCCACTCCTATCATGGCCCCCACTATGGAATGGGTTGTGGACACGGGTAAGTTCTTGTACGTGGAAAGACACACCCATAGAGCCGCGGCGAGCAAAGCCGACAGTAGGCCTATCCAGATGAGCTTGGGGTCCGATATAGCGCTTGCGTCAATAATTCCCTTGCGAATGGTCTGCGCCACGTGGGAACCCACGAAAGTGGCTCCCAGAAAAGTCAGAATCGTTGCCAGGATCAGGGCCTGCTTCAGCGTAATGACCTTAGCGCCGACGGCCGAAGCCATTGCGTTGGCGCAGTCATTCGCGCCGATATTCCAAGCCATGTAGGCTCCGACAACCACACTGACAATGAGCAGAGTAAATTCGGAACTCATATGTCACTTATCATTCAAGACTATTCACGAGGCCCCCGGCAAGGGCGCGTGAACTGCTTGGAACCTTCCTCATAAGAACAAATGCCGCACCGCGCCGGAAAGCGCCACGAGTCCGAGCTGGAGGGGCGTCCCTTCCAACGGCTCTCGGGGCCAACACGAACATGCCTTGCCGTAAGATGATGCAGGGTTTCTTGCCGGAAATCTAGCACAAGGCGCTTCCCGGACAAAGGCCAAAATGGCCGGTTTGCCGAACCTGTCGGCAATCGAGGCCCACTCACGTATGGAATCATTGAGCGGGTTTTTGCGCTACGCAGAACACGGAGAGGCCGAATGGCAGCCGGAAACCACGCCGGATAAGCGCGTTCTCCGCGGCCAGTATGGAAGTCAGGACTGAGTTAACCGGCCCGGGCAGCGGCTGCACGTCTGAACGAACTTCCTCATCCCGATTTGGGAGCAGACGTTTCAGGATCCGCACCGCGGCCGCGGCAGGGAATAGCACGGTATTTCGGTACGTTCCCAAAAGGATCGAAAAACCCTTCCTTTCGAGCATGGAGCGCAACTCCGATAGACGAAACCGGTGCCGCGTGTGAATGGCAATGTCATGAGTGCTTCGGAGAAAGTTGTACGCAGGCAGGTTGAGAACCAGCACCCCGCCGGGCTTTAGAATCCGGCGCATCTCGCCGAATGAAGCAAACGCGTCGTCCGGTTCCAGGCAGTACGCCACGTCCAGAGAGGTGATCGCGTCGAAGGTGTCGTTCTGGAAGGGGATTTGACAGATCGACGCCTGCGCCAAACGGGAGAAACCTCGAACCTTGCACCAGTTCATGGCTTCAGATGAGAGATCAATCCCCACCACCTGACCGGGCCGTTCATTCAGACGCCGCAGAAACCCACCGGTGCCACATCCGGCGTCCAAAATCCTCGTACAACGATCCGCCGGCGCATACTGCGCCAGGGTTTTCAAAACGAGTCTGTGCAAACCCACGTACCACCAATAGCGACCTTCCACGTGGTACATGGTTTCATATTCATGTTGCTCCATGCTCGTCCCGTTTCTTGTCGTCCCGCTGGAGCACGCTTCGAACCACAAACTGAGGCTGTCGGTTGGCATTCAGCAGCGTCCGGCCGATGTACTCGCCCATCAACCCCAGGATGCACAACTGGAGACCGGAGAACAACAGGATGAGAAGGGCAAGGGAAGCCCACCCTGCGCTCAGG
>VGSG01000152.1 GCA_016875095.1 Deltaproteobacteria bacterium | reverse complement strand
AAAAAAGTCTCCAAGGAGGTTTAGGTAACCGCCCCAGGTCAACAATACCTGACCTGGATATCAACCATCACCATGCACAAGTGTAATTGTCGTCACTGCACAAATGTAGTTGACGTCGAGCACCCGCCTAGACTTCGATGTCCTACGTGGGGAGGCGATGTCTCACGATGCGGATGAACATGAGGCGATTCACCAACCTGATCGATGCTTTCAGCAGGAAGGCGGAGAATCTGAAACCAGCCGTAGCTTTGCATTTCGCTCATTACAACTTCGTGAGGGTTCCTAAGACATTGAAGGTCGCGCGTGCGATGGAGGCGGGTGTTTCTTACCGTATATGGCAAATAGGAGAACTCGTAGAATTGGCCAATTAAGGAAGGAGATCGGACCGCTATTTCCAGAAGTCCTGTGGGTTTATTTTGAACCTTCTAAGTATGGCGCTGACCATTGAACGACCGATATGGGTTGAGCTTCCATGATCGGTGACCGTAAAAAGTTCTCCTCGTTTAGAATCTTTGGATTATGGCAATAGCAGTATTCGCTCTGATCCCTTACCCCGCTTCTTCAATGTGATGACGCCGAAGCGTGTAAGGCGCTTCAGTAATTCTTTCAGCGTCAATGATGGCCTAGACGGCATGACAAGCCGCTGGCGCCCAACAGGCGTTTGCGGTAAAAGAGAAGGGAGGCAAATCTTCTGGTATCGGCCTTTTGGCGGTCTTTGAGGCTATTCCTTCTTTTCTCGTTAAGAGCTTTGACTTGGCGTGTTTCTCACATGCCTGGTACTGATCCCAGACCTCCTGGGGAGCCCTCCTGAAAAGATAATCCATGTTATCGTTAACCAGGCAATAACGGACTTGTTCTACTATGACGTTGACGATATCCTCTTGAAGCTGCTTTTCAGACGAAGCGGTTGCAACAAGGTCGAGTTCCAGACAATGCGCAAGCCACAGATCATCTTCTCGTTTGACCAAGACTCTGAATCTAAAAGCCCATTCCTTCATGGCTTCCCCCTTCCTCTCAAAGGGATAATCCATATCCATCCAAAATGCAAATGAAAAGATACCGATAGCACTGTTCTCGCGTCCTCTGCTTGAGAACTCGGCTTCCGGTAACCATCCTTCGCCCGTTGTGCTTCCGTTTTGCACCGATTTTACGAACAGACCGTAGGGCGTGTCAAGTCCTTATACGAAAACCGACGTGCTTACGTCACCCACAAGACCATCTATGGCTTATCTGACCGCAGCACGGGGGAAAAGTTCAAAATTTCAAATTAGGACACTACCTGGCTTTCGGAACGGACCATGCCATACTGAGCTTCCAAACTGTTTCGTGGCAAGGTGCTGAGGCCAGAGATGAGTTCAGAAGGTTCCGATCCGAAAATAGTGAGAGGATTGCCTGAACCACTGGGCTGCTGTAGCAGCGGTAGACAAGGCTGCGAAAAAGCGGAGAATCAAGAAACAGGAATCTCGTGAAAGAATCTGACTTTTGCTTCTAGCTTGCGGGCGTCAGCTCTGGTCCTTGAAATTGCCGAAGGAAATCTACTCCGTCTTCTTTGTCTCCAAACTCGGCCACAACTGTGTCACCGTTGTTGTACTTGACGGAAATCTCATATCTTATCACCGGATGTGAGTTTCCCGCCTCGTCATAGCCGAAGATGAACTTGATCGCTTCCTCAATGGATGTGCAGTCAATCGGTGTTCCATGAAGTGGCAGGACCCGGACTGAGGCTATTTGCCTCCTGATGGCACGTGTGAGGCGGTCCATAAATTCCTGCACCCCGTCCATCCTTTGCATGACAAGAGACTGCGCCAGTGCCGCTTTCCGACGGTTGGAAAGCGCCTCCCATTGTTTCACCTTACTCGCGAACTCCGCGTCAGCAGTTCTCTCTGTTGACCTCGCATCTATGCCCACGCGGGCAAACGCTTCAATGACTACCTCGTACGGGAAGTAAAGAATTGAGAATCCGAGTGAACGGAACTGCTCCAGCGAGCCCTCTGTGAATTCGCCGGCGAGCACAACGCCCACGAATGGGGCAACTCTGGAATGGGTTTCTCTCAAGGGCAATATAGCGCCTTGAATCTCTTGCGCCTTATTCCTGGAGTGCTTCGTGTAACGGCGCCAAGCGGACTCGATGAAGGCTACAGGAACCCCGATCTTACGCGGCGTGCCGTTTCGCTCCAAGACATAGTCCAGGTCATGCACGTTCCCATACTGGTCCTTCCAGCGCACCTTTCTTCCTTTGCGAGCGAGCCGTCGGCCTTTGCGATCCAAATAAAGGCCGTGTTCCTGCGCCACCTTTCTCAGCACGGGTTCAATGGCCGCCTCCAGAGTGTCACCTATGATCTGCCCGAACTTGTGCGCCGGCGGCTCAGCCACGGATTATCCCTCAACCCACAAGCACCCTTCATGAAGGGGAACGCGATGCTTGCGATTCTTCCACTTCACGTTTCTGGACCGGAGTTTCTCAAACGAGAAGGACTTGAAACCGGCAGCCAGGGCTAATTCGCCGATCCACCGATCCACCGGCACATATATGCCATAGGGCGCCGAATCTCCCACGACGAAGCAAACCAAAGCTCCTCGCGCTGTCACTCTACGCAATTCTACCCAAACTCTAGCCATATCACCGAAATAGGCAGCGATCATGGTGTGGTACGGCTTCTTTCCTCCGTGATGCTCTCTCTCAGCTTCAAGGAGTGTGCAGACTTTGGCCATCTCCTCTCTTATCGGCTCAAGAAGCGGGTCGGAGAGCATTTTGTTGGTTTTACCGTTGAGCTCGGCGACGTGCTGCGTACAAGCACGGATCAGATGCCGCCTCACCGCATCCTGGAGGTCACCCCAATTCCGGACTTCTCCGAAGAAACTCATCTCAAGCCGTGTTGCATCTGCGTAATCGTAGTTGTTGGCGTACGGGGGCGACGTTATGACCAGGTCAGCCCAAGCATCGGGAAGGGAAGGGCAAGAGCGGGCGTCTTCTTGGAGCAACCTCGCGCGCTTGGACAGCGAGCGCAGACGGCGCATCGACATGTCCGAACTCATGAGAATGACTTTTGCTTCAAAAGCCTCGTATGGATCAACCGTGCGGGCCTTCGTCTTTCTGGGAAGGACGTATTGCCAGGGGGCTGTCCCAGCGGTGGAGCATTCTCTGAGAATCGACGCCAAGGCCAGCCAAGTGAGCTCTGAGAATGGCAACCCGTCATTCTCCTCCTCCCAAGCTCTCTTGAGGGTGTCCAGCTTCCTCAACGAATCAGAAGCAAAGCATTTCTCAATGAGTTTGGGATACCCATCGGTGATTCCTGTCATCCGCTTAGCCCTGGAAAGAATTGCTAACGCATAATTCAGGAATTCACGATGGCTTGCGTGCCATGAAAGTTTCGCCTTAGCTACCCGTGCAACGAAAGGGTGGGATTCTACGCCGACTGTATCTACCCAGCATGCCTCTCCCTCCAAAAGGACAGTGCCGGATCCCGCAAAGGGGTCCAACACCCTTTGACGCCCTCCAGCTTTTTCTCGCTCGATGAGTTGGCGCACCCAAATTGCAGAAAAGCCGGCAGGGTAGCGGAACCACCTGTGGATCGGCAAAGTGAGATTGTCTGCAAAGGTCGAAGTGGTGGCGTTTGTTGCCGGCAGACTCTCGTCAATGAATAAGCTGGTCTGTCTCATGACTTATTGCCGTATATCACCGTATGCAGAGAGTTTCAACTTGGCTTCGTCCTCGGCCAAAGCGTTCTCTGCACCTAAGACACAGATGAGATTCGCTTTGATTCTTGACAATTCACGGATCAGAGGCTACTTCAGAAGAGCCTGAGAAGCGGGCGGTTCGTTGCCCGAGCGCGCAAGAATCAGCAAGGTTAGCCGTGCAGACAATCGACAGCCGGAGAAGCGATCAGCGCACTGGTTTGAGTGAGATTCAGGACCCCACTTCACTCTTGGCGCCGGTTCCATTTGTGCGTCTGATGCTGTGCGTCCTGCTCATGGTCCTCTCATTGTGGCCCGGCGTCTCCGGGCCGGTTTACCCCGGCGGCCCGTCATTGCAGCCTTCGTGTCCGCCTTCGTTCTGTTACGGCATGTCTGAAAAGCGTTCAATGGCAGAGGGACGATTCGGGTACTTCTGGGGATGGCATGAGATCAGGCTGCGTGAAGGGGACAATGCTCTGATTCCGCCATCAAAGAAGGAGGTCACGCTCAGTAGCCTCATATTCAGCGCTCAGGCGGAGACATTCCCGATGAAGGATCTCGCGGTGCGAGTCCAGGGCTGGCTGAACATTCCACAGACCCATCGCAACGAGGTCTGGTTCGATCGGAGGTGGGCCGCATGGGATACCAGGAGCCGGTATTTGGGCGCCGATCTTTCCGCGGTGTACCATTTCGGCATGGGCGGGATGCCGTATACGGCAGGCCTTGTCGCGGGTTACCGGTTCTACGATTTCGACTATACCTCTCAGGCGGTAAGCGCTCCGGCAGGAGATTTTCAGGATCACCTGAGCGCGCACATCCCCTATGTGGGCGTGTACTACGCCCACAGTCAGTTTATCGGATCCGTGGTGCGGCTGGATCTCCTCGCGGCCCCCATCACCCTCGCACGTTACCGATCGGACCGGAGTGTGAGCAATTCTATGTTCCACATAGACGGGCACGCGGTAACGGGGTTTTGGTTTGAGTCGCTCTTCGAATGGCTGCTGCCGCTCACTGACAATGCCCTGGCGGGCGTTATTGCTCAGTACAATTACTTGGAACTCTCCGGAGGCGCGACAGTGGAAGCGGACGGTCGGTCTACTCGTTTCTCCATGGATTCCCGCCACAACGTCATCGTGCTGGGGCTCTCCGCTACGTACACGTTCTAGAAACAGTTGCGAAGAATTCGCAGGATGCGGTGACCGGACTTAATCCGGGGGAACCGCATCATTCGCGGTTTTCCTCGTCCTTTCGCGGAGAGTGATGGGGAATGACATGAACTGCGTCTCACTCCATAAGACCCCGACCGATGCGGTTCCCCTGCGTTCAGCGGAGTCACCGCATCGCCTGAAAAGCCTAAGAGCTTTTGAAGAAGCGGCCGGGGAGGCCGGCAAAATCCCTCTGTATCCCTCTTTAGGAAAGAGGGAAAGGCGTCCTATGCCCCCCTTTGCTAAAGGGAGGAAGGGCGATTTTCCGTCGCATAACCAAGAAACGGTAAGCCCCCGGCTTTGCCGGGGCGACTCCCCAAGGTTTGACCGTGTGAGGCAGTAGGAG
>VGSG01000151.1 GCA_016875095.1 Deltaproteobacteria bacterium | reverse complement strand
AGACTCTCGATTCCTCAAAGACCTCGTAGAAACCATCGCGGCGATTGAAGAGAAATCCAAGACCATTAAGATGGAGGAGAAGACCGCTTGGGCGGGCGAGCGAGAGACGTGGCTCAAAGCAATCGGTAAGATGGAGCAAGGTCTCAAGGAGTTCCCGTGCAGCGGCGAGCTCAAAAGGCGGCTCGAAGCATATCTGCGCATCACAGCCGGTCTTGCCGAGCAGAATGAGGATCAGCAGACCGTTACGGACATGGTGAAGATAGCCGTGTCAAGAATCCCGGAAAGCGAATTCGCCAGGGAGTATCGGCGCAAGCAATTGGGCAGCTAAAGAGAGTTGTGGCAAAATCGCTCTTGCTCGTCAGCGATTTAGCGTTGACATTTCACGTAGATATCGTGTATATTTCCACCGGTATACAATGAGATGGCTATAACACACGAGCCAAGTAATCGCCTTCCGGCCGCTTCAGGCTGAAAGAGAGGGAACGATGAGCGCGAGGCCTTTCGTGGGCATCCTCTTGACTGCCCTTGCCGTATGGTGTGGGCCAATGTGGGACGCGTTCGCCCAGCCGCCCAAGGTTGAAGAAGGTCTGGAAGGGGTTTTCGAACTGACCCTCAGGACGCCGGATAGCCGTCGAATTGTCGTTGATCGTCTGATGCGTGACAGGGACCTGGACGCCAAGTCTCTGTTCAGGGTCGGCGCGGGGGGTTATCTCGCATTCGACGCGTCGGAGTGGGTGGACAAGATCGATTTCAAGGTCTACGACATTCCCGTGACGGAAATGCCCGATTACAAGAAATTCAGCGAAATTCTGGTGGAGATCAATAAGCGCATAGCCGATATTACGGGCATCCTTCGCGAGTACGATCAGCTTGCGTTTCGCCTGATGAACATCTGCGATAAGAGCTTATTCCCAAGCCTCAGAGCCATCGATCAGAACATCGTGCAGCAGCTTTCCATCTACAAGAACCTGATCCTCCTGCGGGCATTGGTGGTCAATTCCCTCAATTCGTACGTCCGCGACCGGTCATGCGTGGACCGTTTCGCGCAGTACAAGAAGGATCTGGGGATATACACCAATCGACTCACCGACCTGTGCAGAAACTACGAACGGCTCAAGAAAGAGGCGCTCGATGCAGCGCGAGAACCCAAGTCCGAGCCCGAACAGCCTGCGCCGCCGCAGACCCCCTCGCCACCCACGCCTCCTGCCGGGGCACGCTGAGGGGCGCCAGGCATCGGCATGTGAGAGAGCTGCGTTTCCAGATCTCGACTTCCGATAAGCACAGCGCAGGGGACTCGCTTTCCCACCGTCATTCTCCAGGCGAGGATGCGGGTAACAGCCAAGCCATGTGTTCGCCGGGGGAGCCGCGTAACGTTTCAGGAATCATACTGGCGGGCGGGCGGTCCCGGCGCATGGGAGGGCGCAACAAAGCCCTGTTTCGTGTCGGTGGGACGCGGATCATCCAGCGCGTGGTCGCGACGATGACCCGTGTTTTTTCACGTGTGCTCCTGGTTACTAATAACCCCGACGAATTTGCCTTCCTCGGATTGCCCATGGTCCCGGACATCAAACCCGGCGTGGGCTCTTTGGGCGGCCTTTACACCGGCCTCTACCACTGCCCTACCGAATATGGGTTTCTGGTCGCGTGCGACATGCCGTTCCTGCAAGAGGGGATCATCAGACATCTGACCGGCTTGATTGATGGACATGACGTGGTCGTGCCCCGCGTGGGAGCGCACTTGGAACCGCTTCACGCAGTCTATTCTCGTCGGTGTATTCCGCACATCGAAGCTCTTTTGCACGAAAACGAGCTGGCGATAATCGCGTTCTTTCCGCACGTGAGCCTAAGGGAAGTCGATGAACGCGAGCTGCGGCGCCTTGATCCAACCCTTACTTTCCTCATGAATTTGAACACCCCCGAAGACCTCCGAAAGGCCGAGGCCCTGGCTCAAGAGCGAGACCGGTTCACAAGTTAGAATTGCGAGAGATAGGGGTCTCCACGTGAGCGCGAGCCACACCCGTAAAGGGAGCGTTTCTGCTTATTTTCATAAGCCGACCCTGTTTTTCACTTGCTGAGTGTGCGCATCGAGTCTCAAAGCTTCACACCGCGTAAACTCTCAGCACCTCATCCCCATAATGGTTGATGACTTTGACGGCAATCTTGCCGGTGTCCGGTCGCTTGAAAGGGCGGCTCGTGGTGCGGTAGAGCTGCTCCCAGGCGTCTTCGTTGATTTCTGCTTTGAGCGCTCTGGAGAGCTTCTCGTATGGTCGGTCAGCGCCGGTGAAGTAGGCGTGGCGGACAAAGAAGCTCTCCCCGTTGTAGTTTGTGTCGATAAACCAGCAGGCTATGTCGTCGGTAGAGCCGGAACGGATCTCGCCGGTGGTCGGGTCGTAGATGTCCAATCCTTTGAGTTCCACGGTGATCATGCCATGGGTTTCGGATTTGACTTCCAGGTCGGGTTCACCAAAGACCATGAACAGGTTGCCGGAGCCTGTCTTCTTGAGCAGTTCGTCTCCCATCGACAGGTCGGCGTTCATGCGGGTCGGAAGAATGGTCAGCTTGCCATAGCGTTTCACTTCTTCAGAGACGTGAGGGTCAAAGGCAAAGCCGCACACGATGAGCAGGTCGAAGCCAATGCCTTGCACCGCTTCTTTGGCGGCTTCCTTGATCAAGTCTGGGCCTACCGTCCCGTGTTCAGGGCCGATGCACACAGCGGCACGCTTGGCTTGGTCGTTTTCCGTGTATTCGCCTTCTGCATGGAGCCATTTTCCTGCGTAGGGTTCCAATCGGTCGAACTTCAGGCGTTCGTTCTTGACCGTATTCTGCACCCCGGCTTTCTTGAGATTCTCAATAATCATGGTCTCAAATTGACCTGAAGATTCGGTTCTCGCTTCAGATTCCGACGAGGGAAGGTCTTCGTCAGTAGAAAGCACCCGGTGCGGTGAAAGACTCTCCACGGTAAAGGGACCGGTCACTCGCACCTTCTTGTTGTCTTCATAGGGCTGATCGTAAAGAATCTCGTAGTCGGCCGCTTTTGCGATGGCCTCGTCGATCTCCTTTTGGCGTGCCCTCCGCATTTCCCACCAGGAAGCCAACAGCGACTTGGCCGCTTCCGGCCATTTTTCTTCTGGCTCGCGTGGCACTTCCCATTCTTGCCAGGACTGTTTGAGTGCTGTGTTCAAGTCGGTCAGTATCGGGGTAAGCCTTTTTTCCCACGAAGCATGGATTGGATCTATTTTCTCGTTGTTGGCGATGGAACCAAGCGTTATGTGCGGAGCTCGCTTGTAGCAGAATCCCTTTTTGATGTCGTGGCCCGTCTTAGAAACCTCAAGCGGTGACACGGCCCCCGTGATCTCTGCCTCCTTAAGTGCACCCTCGGGTGAATCCACCAGAACGAAATAGGGGTATTGCGTAGCCATGAGGCGTGTTCGGGCAAGTGCTAGGGCCACCCGGCTTGTGTCTATCGTTATCCAGCGGCGTCCCCATTCTTCGGCCACAACTGCCGTAGTACCACTGCCGCATGTCGGATCAAGCACAAGATCGCCAGGATCTGTGGTCATGAGGATGCACCGGCGAACTATTTCGGGATTGGTCTGTACGACGTAGATGGGGTCGGCAGCACCTCCCAAGCTATCCCACCAATTCGACAAAATGACGTATCCGAAGTCGTCAAGGTAACTGCGAAATCTGAGCTGCGTTTTCTGGGCTATCAGTCGTCTTCCCTTTGCGAGACGATCCATTCCGCATGGTAATCCAGCTTCACTTTTCGCCGTCGTCTTCCAGCACTTGCCTGATCCGGGGTCAAAAGACCGACCTTGAAATTCATACGGGACGCTCTGGTTGGTTCGCAGACCGCCGCTGGTCAATGGATTTGCCCTGAAGAGCCTCGCAGCAGGAATCTTGGAGAAAAGTCTACGTGGATTTGTCCGGTAATCGATTACCTTGCCATCAGGGCCAGGAATTCCCGAAATGGGGTACTCGCGGCCAAAGTCGGTTTCCACGATCTTGAATTCCGAAAGGGTCTCCCAATCCACTTCTCGTTTGGCAAATAAATGATGAAACTTGACCCTGCCAGAAGTCCGAGGACTCCGGGAATACCAAAGGAGGTAGTCGTTTACGGGGTCCATGAGACTGCTTTTCTGGCTGCCTTTCTTCTTGACGGGTATAGTCACGACCGAGCAATCTGATCCAAAAACCTCGTCCATGACCACCCGTACAAGATGCAGATTCTCGTCCCCGATTTGTACAAAAATGCTGCCGCTTTCTGTCAGCAGATCCCTGGCCAAGACCAGCCTATCACGGAGATAGGCCAAGTATGAGTGTATTCCCAATTTCCACGTGTCTCTAAAGGCTCGAATCTGCTCAGGCTGCCTTGTGACATCGTCCGACCCGCTTTCACCGACATCACGCTTAAAGGTGGAAACCTGCCAATTCGAGTTAAACTTGATCCCATAAGGCGGATCAACGTAAATCATTTGAACTTTCCCTTTCAGGCCCTCTTTCTCGGCCAGGGAAGTCATGACGAGGAGCGAGTCTCCGAGGATCATTCGGTTGGACCAATTCTGTTCGTGCTGATAGAAGTCGATCATCCGCTCGAAATCTATGCCGTTGAAATCCGCAAAGAGATTGGCCTGGTCGCGCACTTCGCCTTTCTTAGCCTGAGTTCTGAAATCCTCAATGATGGCGTGCGGGTGGATCTTCTCTTGGATGTAGATGGGGACAACGGGAACCGCTAAATCCTTGGCGTCCTGCTCGTCTTTGCCCTTCCAGACGAGCTGAGGGTCAAGGGAAGGGTCTCTCGGATAGAGCATGGTCTTCGGGTGTTTCTCGTCGTCCGCAACGAAGTCCCGCAGCTCTTCGGTCGGGATGTTCTTGCGCTTGTCGTTGTGGCGCAGGGATTCTACAGATGTTGGGGTTTTCTTCTTTTTCATAATCTTATCCACAGATTGAGCAGATTCACGCAGATGAGAAAAAACAAACCGCTTGAACTCAAGACGGCGAGCGCCAAAATTCAGCAGGATTCCTCGCCTGAGTCCGGTTGCCTTGAGATAGTTCAGTACCTGGGCTTGCTCGACGCCGGTGATCGCCTTGAGGGCCTTCAACTCGACGATCACTTCATCGTAACATACAAAATCCGCGCGATAGGAGCAGGGGTGCTCGACGTCAACTACATTTGTGCAGTGACGACAATTACACTTGTGCATGGTGATGGTTGATATCCAGGTCAGGTATTGTTGACCTGGGGCGGTTACCTAAACCTCCTT
>VGSG01000150.1 GCA_016875095.1 Deltaproteobacteria bacterium | reverse complement strand
AAAAACGGGTATGGCTGGAACGCCTTTATTTTTCAACAGTTTTTGGAGAGGCCCGACCCATTGCCATACAAAAATGGCGAAACTCTAGCGGGGAGGCCCCTTTCTTGCAAAAAGGGGCCTCCCCGGCAACTTCTTCAAAAACTCCTCACCTTTGCAACCGCACCCGGCCGCTACGGGGGACCCCATTATTTCGTGGGTAGAGCCCGGAATCCATGTTAGTATTCTCATAGTCGCATCACGGATTCCGGTCAATAGGTTTCTTCTATGCCTTTGATAGAGTGTGCCTATTGACCGACTCCACAGTCAACGACACCCAGGAGAGCATCGTGAGCACGATCAGCATCATCGGGGCGGGAAATATGGGGTCCGCTCTCGCAAGGGGCTTGATACGGTCGGGCAAGGCCGACGGGAAATCACTGGTCCTCTTTGACGTGGACACCGCCAAGACTCGATCTTTGGCCAAGGAGCTGGGCGCTCAAACCGCGTCAAACCTTCAGGATGCTCTGAAGCCGAAAACCGATGTCATGATCCTTGCTGTGAAACCCCAGACAGTCGGGGAGGTGGTCGAGCAGCTTGCGCCGAAAATTCACGAGAAGCCGCTGGTGGTTTCAATAGCGGCCGGCATAACCACTGGGAGCATCCTAGCGCGACTCCATGCGGACGCGAGGGTGATTCGCGTCATGCCCAATGCCGCGACCATGGTGGAATGCGGGGCGACCGCGCTCTGCAAGGGCGGCGGCGCGGACGAAGAGGATCTTCGAAAGGCCCTGGATCTGTTCTCTTCCGTAGGCCAGGCGGTCGTTGTGGATGAAAAGATGATGAATGCGGTGACCGCGCTTTCCGCGAGCGGCCTGGGCTATCTTTTCGTGATCATGGAGGCCCTGACTGACGGCGCGGTGCTCATGGGCATGGATCGTCCCACAGCCAGAAGCCTCACCGTTCAGACCGTGCTCGGGGCCGCGACCATGGCCGCGGCGGAAGGCGCCCCATTCAGTGAACTCAAGGACCGGATCACTTCACCGGGTGGAACCACTATCGCGGGTTTGCGCATCTTGGAGCGCTCAGGATTGCGGGGCTCGATCATGGAATGCATAGCCGCGGCGACTCGCCGCGGAGAGGAATTGCAGGCAAAAGGGTAGATCCGCGTGCAATCGGACTCCGTGATGGGGTGCATCTTTTCAAGACCCTTCCTTTAGCTTCACTTCGCATGAAGGCTTCGGCAACATTACAGCGTCGGTCGAATGCGCTCGGGCAGGCGATCACAGCTAGTACGGTGGGCAATGTCCTGGAATGGTTTGACTTTGCCGTGTACGGTTCTATGGCGCCGTACATCGGACCGCTCTTTTTCCCGTCACACGACCCGGTCGCATCAACCATCGCAGCTTTGCGGAACCATTGGCGAGAGTTGGTCGAGGCAATCGGCGTCGTAACAGGCGCGAATGTCGTGTTGCGCCTCATGTTCGTGTTTGTCATCCATATAGCCGTTGAGGCCGGCGGATCACACATTGAAGAGATGAACACGATCGGACTCGCGGTAACCATCCCTGCCACTGTTTTAGGAGGCCGGCTTTCTACATGGCGGGTTGGCTGATTCCCGCGCTGTGGTTCATCAGCCGTCGTCGGGAAACTGCGTACACAGCCCTCGATTGAGCCTCACAACGTCCCCGAAAGAACTTACACGCCATCTTTCACGTGACCTCCTTGCACTCGCCAACAGACGGTCTGCTCATAATGACGTTCTATACACCTTGTAAAAAATCCTGACACCTCGTGTAGTGTCCCCGAAAAAGCTTGGCAGTTCTGCTGAGACAGGCATCTTGCCTGTCCATGAATGACGGGCAAGATGCCCGTCGCACCAAAGACATTCTGACGAGTCGCCGGAGTAATTGGCATATGACCTCCAGGCGAACATCTAGTCGTAAAGCTATCATGGAGACACTACTCTAGCTTTTTGGAGGAGGCGGAGAAAAGAGCGAAAGAGATTCGTCCTGGGCCAAGATCGCCCTGTTGGCAAAAGCGGCCTATTATAGAAGGCTGCGTTGAGATCTGGGCCTTTGGATAAGGCTGGAATTCCCCTCCCCCTTCCTCCTCCCATGGAGGGAAGGGGTTCTGGAAACCCTCTCCCCTGGCGGGAGAGGGCAGGGTGAGGGGGAATGTCCAGCGCCGGAGGCCAATCCTATTTTAGCGCCTATGGGGGGAAGGGGGAGGGTGACCTTTCGCGCAAATCTCAATGCCGTTCACTATAGCTCGGCTCGGCACAATAGTTGCACTTTCACATGGCAGCGAGGCGGAAACACCGCCACTGAACGCAAGTGAGGCCCGGAAGTGGAAGTGACTGAACGAGAATATACACGAGAAGCCGATGCGTTGGTCTTTTCCAAAGATGGTGAGCCCATCCATATTCGGCCGCTCAGGCCCACCGATGCGGACCTACTTGAGGACTTGTTCAAATCCCTCTCCCCTCAAAGTATCTTTTATCGCTTCTTGAGGCACTGGAAGACTGTCCCGGCCGAAGTAATCGACTCCTTCAAGAACCCCGATTGCAGGCTGAATGTGGTTATGGTCGCCCTCGATAAGATCTCCTCGGAGGAGCGAATGCTGGGATTGTGCGGTATTCTGCGCAAGCCCGGTTCCGAGAGAGGAGAATTGGCCGTCGTGGTTCGCGATGAGTGGCAGGGAATCGGAGTGGGAGCGAAACTCGTAGAGGCGTCGTTACCCGCGGCGAAAGCGCTGGGCATGAAAGAACTGTGGGGAACGATCTCCCTTGAGAACACAACCACGATTGCGTTGGCGAGCAAGCTGGGGTTTACGCTGCGCAGAGACCGAGAGTCGGATTCCTATGAAATCGAGATGCGTTTTTAGGACGATTCCCACGGATCGAAACGTCACGTTTCCTCTGGATGCGCTCCATTTGTCGGAGGTTAGCTATGAAAATCGTCGAAGAAGGCTGTAACGCGCTCCTCATGGATCCCGACCCGGACAAGGCGCGGGGGTTCTTCGAGAAGAAGTCTCGGGCAATGACCGACAAGAGAACCACGGTCAAAGAAGCGGTGGAAAAGTTCATTCCGGACGGCTGCTACCTTGCGATAGGCGGATTCGGGGCCAACAGGATTCCTACCTCCGTTTTGCATGAGATACTTCGCCAGAGACGGAAGAATTTGGGATTCCTGGGGCACACATCCACTCATGACTTTCAAATCCTTTGCGCGGGGGACTGTATCGATCGCGTTGACGCCTCGTACATTGTCGGTTTGGAAGCTCGTGGTCTTTCACCCAATGCGCGAAGGGTAATGGAATCCGGTAAGGTCAAGGTGACGGAATGGACGAACTACGCTCTTACGGTTCGATTGCGAGCCGCAGCCGAGGGTGTTTCCTTCGGTATCGCCCGATGCATGTTGGGGACGGACACGTTCAAGATGTCAGCCGCCAAAGTGATCGAATGTCCGTTCACCGGCAAGAAATATGTGGCGTTACCCGCTGTTTGGCCGGATGTTGCCGCGATTCACGTCCATGAGGCCGATATTTACGGGAACTGCCACATCAGGGGCATCTCCGTCGCGGACTTGGAACTGGCGCGAGCCGCAAAGCATGTCATCATAACCACGGAACGCTTTGTGGGAAATCACGCCATAAGGCTTAACCCTACCCGGACCGTCATACCTTTCTATCTGGTGGACGCGGTCATTGAAGTCCCCTACGGCAGCTATCCCGGCAACATGGCGTATGAGTATTTCTCCGATGAAGATCACCTCAAACAGTGGTTAACAGTGGAAAAGGACCCTGAAGAGTTGGCGAAATTCTTGGACACATACATTTACAATGTAAGCTCCTTTGAGGAGTACCTGGAACTTTGCGGCGGGTTCGCAAAGATGAAGGAGCTGAGGAACCTGGAAGGACTCGTCGATCGTCTCTAGTGTCGATCCTTGCGCCAAAGGGACGATCGGTCAAGGAGGCAAGCGCTATGGCTCCCGAATATCGCATGATGGAAATGATGATTTGCGCGGCGTCGAGATATCTTGAGGACGGCAGAACCGTTGCCGTAGGCACCGGAGCGCCCTGCGCCGCGGCCATGTTGGCGCAAAAAATGAACGCCCCGAATCTGGTCATCTTGTTCGAAGCCGGCGGTGTGGCCCCTACGATGCCGCAAATGCCCATCTCCGTCGGCGATTCCAGAACCTTCTTCCGCGGAATAATGGCGGCCGGGATGTCCGAAATGATGAGCACCTGTTGCCGAGGTTTGGTGGACTATGCGTTTCTCGGCGGCGCGGAAATTGACAAATACGGCAATATCAATTCCACTGTCGTGGGAGATTTCTATAAGCCGAAAGTGCGCTTTCCTGGTAGCGGCGGCGCGAATGACTTTGCGTCCATGTGTTGGCGCACCCTGATCATGACCGTTCACACCAAATCGCGATTTGTGGAAAAGGTCGGCTTTCTGACCACTCCGGGTTACCTCACCGGACCGGGCGCTCGTGAAGCTGCGGGTTTACCGCCTAACACGGGCCCTTACAAAATCATTACGGATCTCGCAGTACTCGGGTTCGATGAAGAAACCAAAGTCATGCAGGTTGAATCAATTCATCCGGGCGTTGAAAGAGACCAGGTGAGGGATGCCACGGGCTTCGATCTGATTATGCCCGACTTCATCCAGACCACTCCGCCGCCGTCGGACTCTGAACTGAGAATACTCCGCGGCGAGGTCGATCCGCTCCGCCTGGTGATCGGCCGATGAAGAGTATTCTTCGGCGCTTGATGACATTAGTATTGGGCCGCTGACAGGGGGTCTTGGTGGGACAGGCGTCTCGCCTGTCTCTCAAGAAATAACAGGCAAGATGAAACTGTCTCAAAAGTCTTGGAACGGAACAGATCGTGGCAGGACCTCGATTGGGATCGAGGTTTTGAGACAGTCTGAGATGCCGGTCCCACCCCTCCTTCTCAACACTTGGTATTCAATTTCAGAGGGAAAGCGCTTACATGTGCTGAAGCGCAAGTCTGGTCGCGCCCTGCGAAAAAGTATTCAACATTTCTCGAGCTCCTGGCCCCGGAGATTGAGGATCGAGAAAACAAGCCATCTTCGTCCAAATCTGCTCAGCAAGTTCTAGAGCTGGTTGCAAAACCTCTTATGGGCACTAACCGCGCGAAATCGCGCACGATTTAAGTGCTTGTTCTTTTAGAAGAAGTTATATATTTGACTCGCCGGAGGTAAGTCCGGTGAGCAAACGTGTCGTGTATCTGACTGATGAGCAGTGGAAGAAGATTGAGCCTCTCATACCCAAGCCTCCCCCTCGACCGAG
>VGSG01000149.1 GCA_016875095.1 Deltaproteobacteria bacterium | reverse complement strand
TCAATAGACAAGATGACCGACTGTGGGATCGCTACAGGAGACGATATACAGTCGAGCGCACCTTCAGTTGGATCACCAACTATCGACGCATCGTTGTCAGATACGAGAATCATATCAATATGTTCGTGGCCTTCTTCCAGGTGGCCTGCATCATGATAACCTTGAGAAAATGTCTATGAGGTTTTGCAACCAGCTCTACGAGTATTGCGAGGGTGAGCGGGTTACGCACTTCATCAGGCTTCCGGCCAATGCGGTGCTGAACAGACTCATTGAGCCGTATCTGACGCGTCCCGTGGGTCGGCCTCCCAAGAGTGGGATTCAGATCAGGCTGGTTGATCTCCGGCGCCAGGCAAAGACTTGGGATAGAGAGCGCCGGGTAGTTGCCAAGATCGAGTGGCACGAAGGGGAACTCTTTCCCAGGATCGGATTCATCGTGATCAATTCCAAGCTGCCTGCCGGGAAAGTGGTTAAGGTGTACAACGGACGCTGCGACGTTGAGAACCGGATCAAAGAGGGGAAGACCACGCTGCGTTGGGACAAGACGAGTTGCCGTCGATTCGCAGCCAACCAGGCCCGCTTGCTCATGGGGGTCTTGGCCTACAACCTCCTGCACATGCTCAGGCAATTCTACCTCATGGGCGAAGAAGTGAAACGGTCGATGGAGTGGCTCATCAAGCGTTTGATCAAGGTGGGAGCGAAAGTCGCGTATCATGGTCGGAGGTGGCAAGTCCATGTGGCGTCGGCCTTCCCCTTGGCCCGGTACTACCGCGCCGTGTTCGGGTGACAAGCGCGGCACACAAAACAGTTGACGGAGTGCCGGAGGGTGGAGTACGCTCAGAATAAGGATAAAAGGGATCTTTTCATCAACGTGACGATGGTTTTGCCTCTTTCGGGTCGCGTGGGACACCCGACAGAGCCCTTCGTGCGGTCACCGGGGGGACCTCCCTGCCCCCAAGGGTCCAAAAACTCCCAAAATGGCAAGACCGCCGCATAATTCCGGGTGAGGGCTCTTGCCGATTCCGGGGCGAGAGCGACTTCGATCAAGGTACAGGATGAACGACCCAATACAAGGCTCGCTGGATGTCCTGCCGGCTGACCGCTTGAAGCTCCTTTATACAAGGCACGTTCAGGGGGCCATTGTGCGCTCCGGCGCCAGTGCGATCATGTGGCTATTTGCTCTGGCCGCCTATGTCGCAGACATCATCAAGACGAATCACTTCACGGGCATCACACTCTCGGTCCTGTACCTCCTGTTAATCAATCCGCCCACTCTGTTCTTATTGAAACGCCTTCATCGGGCCCTGACCTACAGATACATTTCGCTGTTGATCAACTTCCTCGAGATCCTTGGATACACGGCGATAATCTACTTCCTCGGCGGTATCGAGGCCACATATGCCATCCTCGTCTATGCGGCCATTATCACGTATGTGGGTGTCGTTGCGCCCTGGAGCTTTCCTTATGCTATCGCTTGCGTCTGTTCGATTGCTTTCAGTCTAATGGTGGCAGGTGTGCACTACGGCTTTCTCCAGGATCAGAAGGTCATTCCATCATTCCATCTCCCATGGCCAAACCAGGTGGTGATCCTCTCGGCGATCACAGGGCTGCTCTTCGTTGTGGCTTACATTGCATCAGTCACCAGTAACATCCTGAAGAGAAACCGAAATTTGTTGAATAGGCAGAACCTGAATCTCATGGAGAAGAGCTCGTCGCTGGAGGCCGCGGAGAGGGAACTGCGAACGGCACACCGGGAACTGGAAAGACGGGTTGAAGAAAGAACCCTGGAACTCAAGGAAGCCAATGATCAACTGAAGGCAACAATCATCCAGCACAAGCAGGCCGAGGAGGCCCTGCGAGAGAGTGAGTTTAGGTTCAGGCAACTATTTGAGAGTATGACCAGTGGTGTTGCCGTGTACCAGCCAGTTGACGACGGAAAGGATTTTGTTTTTGTAGACTTCAATCGAGGTGCGGAGAATATCGAGGGTGTTGACCGACTGGATGTCCTTGGTCGCCGTGTAACAGAAGCATTTCCAGAGGTAAGGGAATTCGGGTTGTTTGATGTTTTTCAGAGAGTCTGGAAGACAGGGGAAACCGAGTATTTCCCGGGAGCCATTTACAAAGACGAGCGTGACCCCGGCAGTTGGCGAGAAAACAGGGTCTACAAATTGCCGAGCGGACAGATCGTAGCTATGTACGATGACGTCACGGAACGCAAGCGAGCAGAGGAGGCGCTTAGAAGGGAAAAAGATAGGGCGCAGTCATATCTGGACTCAGCCAGTGTGATGATGTTAGCACTGGATGTCAATGGGCAAGTCACTTTGGTCAACAAGAAGGGACGCGAGACACTTGGGTACGAGGAAGCTGACATCCTTGGAAAGAACTGGTTTGACACTTTTGTTCCTGAACGAGATCGTGACGGAGCGCATCAGGTGTTCCTGCAGATTGTCTCTGGAGGGCTTGAACCAGCAACATACTTCGAAAACGCCATTTTGGCCAGTTCGGGTGAGGAACGTCTCATAGCGTGGCACAACAACTTCGTGACGGACACCCATGGGAATATCGTTGGGATTCTTGGCTCCGGAGAAGACATTACCGATCGCAGAAGGGCTGAACAACTTGCTGGTCAGGCGGAAAGATACCGAGCTGTTGCAGATTTGACAGCGGGCATAGCGCACAATTTCAACAATCTTCTCCAAATAGTAATCGGCAACGCAAGTCTTGGACTCATGAATCTGCGATCCGGGGACCTGAAAGATCTAAAACAAAATCTTGAACAGATCGTAGAGAGCTCTAGGTTTGGAGCGGAGACGATAAACCGGCTCAACCGGTACGTCCGTGTTAGCGCCGATGACCATACCGCGGCAATCGAAGTCTTTGATCTCAGTGACCTGATTACGCAGGCTGCGGAGATGAGCAGACCGTGGTGGAAGACCGAACCGGAAAAACACGGAAGAAGGGTTTCTCTCTATACTAGGTTGAAAAGTGGGAGCACCATCCGAGGCAAGAAGAATGAGATGTTTGAAGTTGTTGTCAATCTCATTAGGAATTCCGTTGAGGCCCTGCCCAAGGGCGGAGACATCGAGATTGAAACCACGACTGAAAACAACGTTGTGATTCTCAGAGTCCGTGACACCGGGATCGGGATAAGAGAAGAAGATCTGAATAGACTTTTCACCCCATTCTTCACCACCAATGTTGAATCGGGTCGAGGATTGGGACTCGCAACGTGTCGAAGAATCGTTGATTCCCATGGGGGAACCATTCTTGTGGACAGTGTTGAAGGAAAAGGAGCTAGGTTCACGATTACTCTCCCGTTGGTATGGGAAGGACTTGTGCAGAGTGAATTCCGTGAGAGCAAGAGTCCCGAAAAGGCTTTGAATGTCTTGGCAGTGGATGACATGGAAGCCATAACAAACATGTTGAGAGATGGATTGGGGAGTTTCGGCCACAAGGTATTCACCGCTTTGTCAGGACAGGAAGCGCTTGCGATCTTCAAGGACAATCCTATCGACCTTGTAATATGCGATGTCGGAATGCCCGAGATGAACGGCTGGGAGGTGGGACAGACTGTCAAGGAGATCTGCCAGGAAAGAGGTACCTCAAAACCGGCATTCATCATCTTGACCGGATGGCAGGATCAAAGCCAGGAAAAAGTTAGAATGGCCAAATCCGGTGTGGATGCCGTTGTCCAAAAGCCAGTGGAAATGGCGAAGCTTCTGGAGGCAATCGGAGAGGTCACGGAGCACTGCTAAGCCCCCCGACCCGAACCGTGAAACACCGATTCCTATAATGAAACGGACACTGGTCAACATGCCGCGCGTGCGGCATGTCGGTGGGCCATTTCGAAACGGGGCTGCGGCTGGGCAGGAATACGGCTCCTGCAATCCAAACTTTTTGGCTGCTAAAAGGATCATTGTTGGATACCGGCAGTCCACGCGTCCCCAACAGGAAGCTCATTAATGTTGACTCATCCCACAGCGCGCAAAAAACAACGGACTGAACACATCCTGACAAGGGCTCCCTGGATCACTCCGGGGGGCCGCCCCCTTCCCGGTTGCGACCGCGCCAGGAGCCGATGTAACAGCACCCACACGCCGATCACTCTCATTGAATGAGGTGTCGAGATACTCACTTCCCGCGGCGCTGTAGGTTTTTCACGCAAACCGCGCCTACAGCGCCGGGAAACCCCTCATTTTGTAACTTGGCCGCATCCTGAGCTGCTCCGTTGAGCGAACAAGTCCACGCCTAATCTTCTCAGCTCTTCGGCTTGTGCAGGCTGCTCATCCGGAGCGACGGTGGCGCCAGCGATACAAACCCATGCAAGGAGAGGCAAAAGGACAACCAGGGTCCACCAGTGGTTGGCAATTTTGGAAACGTGTCGAGCTTTCATGGGAAATCCTCAGTTAAATTACCCCCGACCCTGCCGGAGGCAATTTAACTATCGAAATTAGGAACTACGCCAACCGAGTGCATTCATCATATGGAACCGGTCGAGATAGTCAATGATGAATTGATTGGCTGGTCAGGCTTCTCTTGCGTACAAGAAATCGGTCTCATGTAAAAGATTGACTATGGCAGTAACAAGACCGATTCGCCCTCGAGGAATTGGCTTTGGTAGGGGCCGCCCGGACTCCGATGCGGGGAGATAGTGGGGGAAGACCAAAGGTATGACTGCCCGATCTTCCGCCGTTTTCCAGGGGCAGGATCCCAACAACTACCTTCGCGTGAAGCGGTCGCGCGAGAAGAAGTCTCATGCGCCAGCAATATGGGAGTTTTTCGTGGAAGGGTCCGGGGAAGCCCTTTTTACACAACGGACTTATTCATTTGACAAATAGCCGCTCTCTTCGTCCCGCCAACCACTTGATGTTTTATTACACCCCTTAAGGCCACGGAATAAAGGCGGATCATGTTACCTCAATCATTTTCCGCAGTTCGAGGTCTTTCGCGCGAGTTACTTTAAGTGGGTGATTTCGTTCTGGATTATTGATCTTTATCCTTGACTTTTGGGTCCAGATTCGATAGAGGTCTGTGCTTAGAACGACAAACAGCCGGGTTTCCCTTGGCGAAGGCCCCGACTGTCTGTCGAATCGGATGTTTTTTGGTCTTCAGCCAAGTTACCGCTTGGCTGCTGTACGATCACGGACCGCTTTTTGATCGGTCCTAACCCTCAAGCTGTTTCTAGTCTTTCGCGGTTTTTTTGTCAAGTCTTTATTGCAGCTTGGGAACATTAAATGGGCTAGCAATGTTCGTACCAGAAGAGTTGGAACAGCACAAGTCGCCGACAATCGTCACGGAATATGCGATTGCCGAACGCCTTGACCCGCTTGATGAGGCTTGCCTGATGCTGGAGGGACTGTTCAGGGAGGTGTCGGCCTGCGA
>VGSG01000148.1 GCA_016875095.1 Deltaproteobacteria bacterium | reverse complement strand
ACCTTGGACGGGATTACCATGTCCTCTCTGGAGGAGGGCGGCGAAATCATCGAGCACGTGGCCGACCGCGTGCTGGGACGCGTCGCGCTCGAAGATATCGAGCACCCCTTCACCGGCGAGATGATCATCCGAGCAAACGAAGAAATTACCGAGGACCATCAAGAAAAGATCGCGGAAGCCGGCATCGACAAGATCAAGATACGGTCCGTGCTCAGTTGCCAATCCCGGCGGGGCATTTGCAGTCTGTGCTACGGCCGCGACCTTGCTCACGGCAGGATGGTGAACCTCGGGGAAGCGGTGGGCATTATTGCGGCCCAGTCGATCGGTGAGCCCGGCACCCAGCTCACCATGAGGACCTTCCACATCGGTGGAACCGCGTCTCTGAAGCGGAACATCATCTCCGCTCGCAAGAAAGGTCGCGTGACTTTCGAAAAGGAGCAGGAAAAGATCCGAGCGATCATCGTGTACGAAGATTATATCCTGGACCAAGCGGAGGCGGATAAGTGGCTCATCAAGGAGCATGAGACCCTGCGAGAGAACTCCTTCCTCTTTGAAGGGCCCAAGCGTAAGGTCTTTCCCGCTGAGAAGATCGGCGGCAAGATCGAGATCAAGAAGGACAGGAAGTCCTTTACTTTGATGGACGACGAAGGCAAAGAGCACAAGGCCGAACTGCCGGAAGCTCACCGTTTCATCGTGAAATCGGGAGATCGCGTCTCCCCCTACTCTTTCCTCTTCGAGACCACCACGGGCCAATCACGAATAACCGACCCGGAAAAGCGAGGCGGTATCTTCCAGATCCGGGCCAAGAAAGGCGGGAAAGTTCGGGTCCGGCTCTACGAGAAGTACCCCGTCATGGACTATATGAACGTCAAGGTCCAAGAAGGGGATAACATCGAATCGGAAGGCCAGGTGCTTCTGGAGTGGTTGGGGTCAGGCTCCTCGGAACTCTTCTCCCGCAACGAGGGTCGGGTGAAGTTCGTGGATATCAAGCATGTTACCAACCGTGACGGCGAACTGATCGTCATGAACCGCAACGGCGCCATCGCCATTACGGACGACAAAGGCCGTGAACGTGAACGGAACAAGATGATTTACGGCGCCAAGCTTCGGGTCAACGACGGCCAGGTGGTCAACCGGGAGACTCTGCTCGCTGAATGGGATCCCTATACCATCCCGATAATTACCGAAGTCTCAGGGCGAGTGAAGTTCGGTGACGTGATTGAAGGACTCACCATGACCGAGCAGGTGGACGAAGTCACGGGTCTCTCAAGAAAGGTGATCATCGAATATAAGGACCGTGACACCGAGCTTCGCCCACGGGTCAGTATCAAGGACACAAGGGGACAAACCATACGGATCGCGGACTCCGGTCGCAAAGAGGAGACCGACGAAGCGCGCCACGCCCGCTATCTCCTGCCCGTAGGCGCGAACATCATGGTCAGAGAGGGAGAAGATGTTCACGCGGGTGACGTGATCGCGAAGATCCCTCGTGAAACCACGAAGACCAAAGACATCACGGGCGGTCTGCCCCGAGTGGCGGAGCTCTTCGAAGCGCGCAAGCCCAAGGAGTTTGCCATTATTTCAGAGATCGACGGCCAGGTGAGCTTCGGCAAGGACACCAAGGGCAAGAGAAAAGTCATTGTGACTCCGGAGGTAGGCGAGCCCAAGGAATACCTGATCCCAAAAGGCAAGCACATATCCGTGCACTCGGGGGACTGGGTCCAGGCGGGTGAGCCTCTGATGGAAGGCTCCACCAACCCCCACGACTTGCTTGGAATCAAAGGCGAAAAAGAGCTTGCCAAGTACTTGGTGGACGAAGTGCAAGAGGTTTACCGGCTCCAGGGCGTTAAGATCAATGACAAGCACATCGAGGTGATCGTCCGGCAGATGCTCCGCCGAGTTCGAGTCAAGGAGGTCGGTGACACGGACTTTCTCGTCGGCGAGCAGATTGAAAGGTCCGTATTTGAAGATGAAAACGGCCGTGTCATGGCCGCGGGCGGCAAGCCCGCCGTGGCAGAGCCGCTCCTCTTGGGCATAACCAAGGCTTCGCTCTCCACGGATTCCTTTATCAGCGCGGCCAGTTTCCAGGAGACGACCAAGGTGCTCACCGAAGCCGCCATCTCGGGCAGGATCGACTACCTGCGAGGACTCAAAGAGAACGTGATCATGGGAAGGCTCATCCCCGCGGGCACGGGCCTTTCCCGGTACAAGAACTTGAAGCTCCGACACGTGGACGAAGAGTACGAGGAATTTCCCGAGGCGGAATACGAGGTTGAGGAAGTGGCGGGCATGTCGCAGCCCGCGTAGTGGCGCAACTCCTTGGTGGGCCGGGCATCTTGCCTGGCTAGGCATGGCCGACCCGCGTATTGGCGTAGGGCCATTGAAGCGCGGCAGGGTTGAGAAAGGTCGCCCTCCTGCGCCTTCCCATCAGGGGAGAAGGATTCAACAAGCTTCTTCTTTGTGGGGCGGACAGGAAAGTCCGCCAGGATTGGCGGGTAATCCCGCGCTTCGCGGGACTTCCCCGCAGTGGGAAGGATAAGTGGGTTCCTGGGAAACGAGGGCCGGGGAATTACCCGGCTATCGTCTTCTTGGGGCAAAAGAGGCTTGACAAGTGAGCGCTTATCTGTTCATTATATTGAGATACGTAGTCGGAGGTGGCAGCATATGCCGACAGTTAACCAGTTAGTCAGGAAAGGACGCGAAAAGGCACGAAGAAAAACCTCCGCGCCCGCCCTGACCAACTGCCCCCAACGGAGAGGCGTCTGCGTTAGGGTCTATACCACGACCCCTAAGAAGCCTAACTCCGCTCTGAGGAAAGTGGCGAGGGTCCGCCTTACCAACGGATACGAGGTCACCTCTTATATCCCCGGAATCGGTCACAACTTACAGGAACACTCGGTCGTCCTTATCCGAGGCGGCCGCGTGAAGGATTTGCCGGGCGTGCGTTACCACATCATCCGCGGCACGCAGGACGCGTTCGGCGTTCAGGACCGAAAACAGGGTAGATCCAAATACGGCGCAAAGAAACCTAAGTGATCCCTCAGGGGTTTCTTGCCGGGGATGCGCGTTCCTGTGCGGCGCAGCCCGGTGGAACGTGCAGAGAAGAGCAGACAAAGGCAAGAGGTTCAGGGATCGGCCGTAAAGAGTTCGGGTAAACCGGCATGGCGCCGGGGAAGGTTCGGAACGCCGCAGGCGCTGCCCAACGGCAATGAGCGGACCAAGAATCCGCCAAAGGTTCCCGGACCTATCCAACCTGAAAACTGAACGGCGGAGTCCGTTCTGGACGCCGCCGCATCGTTTGTCGCGGGAAAGGCTCGAATCGGAGCACAACGAGATGCCAAGAAAAGGAAAAGTTGCCAAGAGAGAAGTGTTACCCGACCCAAGATACCACAGCAAGCTGGTGGCGAAGTTTACCAACGGCATGATGTGGCAGGGGAAGAAATCTGTCGCGGAATCCATCCTGTACGGCGCGCTCGATATCATGGCGAACAAGACCAATGAAGATCCCCTCAAGCTCTTTGAACGCGCGGTCGAGAATGTGAAACCTATGCTTGAGGTTCGCTCCCGCCGGGTCGGTGGAAGCACGTATCAGGTCCCGGTGGAGATCCGCTCGGCACGCAGTCAGGCCCTCGCAATCCGTTGGCTCATATCGTACGCGCGGGGCCGAGGCGAAAAGAGCATGATCGAAAAGCTGGCCGCGGAATTGCTCGATGCCGCCAACAACAAGGGCAGCGCTATCAAGAAGAAGGAAGATACCCACAGAATGGCCGAAGCGAACAAGGCTTTTGCTCATTACAGGTGGTAGCGGATTTGAGAAAGACCCAATTTCATGAGCGTGAATTCTTACGGAACAACCCGAAATATCGGGATTATGGCCCATATCGACGCGGGAAAGACCACCACAACGGAACGGATTCTCTACTATACCGGTGTGTCTCATAGGATCGGTGAGGTCCATGACGGAAAAGCCGCCATGGATTGGATGGAACAGGAGCAGGAGCGCGGTATTACCATAACGTCCGCCGCCACAGTGTGTCGCTGGCGGAATCACAAGATCAACTTAATCGACACCCCGGGCCACGTTGACTTCACCATCGAGGTGGAACGGTGTCTCCGGGTGCTTGACGGCGCGGTCGCTGTCTTTTGCGCTGTCGGAGGTGTGGAGCCTCAGTCTGAAACCGTATGGAAACAGGCTGACCGATATCGCATCCCCAGGATCGCTTTCATAAACAAGATGGATCGGTCCGGAGCGGACCATTTGAGAGTCATTGAGATGATGAAATCCCGGCTTCGAACCAACCCCTTGGTTCTTCAGCTTCCCCTTGGGAAAGAGGCGGACTTTCGCGGGGTTATCGACCTCATTTCCATGAGCGCCCTCGTCTACGACGACGCATCCAATGGAATGAAGTTCGAGGCCGTTGACATACCGGCGCACATGCTGGACGAAGCCGCGCAATGGCGCCGGAAGTTGGTTGAAGAAGTCTGCGAGCTGGATGACGAGCTGCTGGAAACGTACCTGGAAGGCGACACTGACATCCCCTCGGAGCGCATCTATCAAACGATCCGAAAGGGAACTCTCGATCTCCGGATTACTCCCGTGCTCGTCGGCGCCGCATTCCGAAACAAGGGGATTCAGCCTCTCTTGGATGCGGTCGTTTCCTTTCTCCCCTCCCCGGTGGATATGCCGCCGGTCGAGGGCAAAAGGCCGGACGGTAAGCTGGCTGCTCGAGGCATAGACGGCCCCTTCTCGGCTCTGGCCTTTAAGGTGATGAACGACCCGTACGTGGGAAACCTCACGTTTCTCAGGGTTTACTCGGGTCGGCTCTCCTCGGGGTCAGCGGTCCAGAATGTGAAAGCCGACAAGAAAGAGCGCATAGGCCGTCTCCTGAAGATGCACGCCAATCAGCGCGAGGAAGTGAAGGAAGCCAAAGCCGGAGACATCGTGGCCGCGGTGGGCCTCAAGCATACCAGGACCGGCGACACCCTCGCAGATACCGACCACCCCATCATTCTCGAATCAATCGATTTCCCCGACCCCGTTATATCCGTCGCAGTGGAACCCAGGACCCGCGAAGACGCGGAACGGCTCTCCAAGTCGCTGAGTAGACTTCTTCAGGAAGACCCGTCGCTCCACGTGAGGGTCGACCGAGAAACGGGCGAAACCATTCTCTCCGGCATGGGGGAGCTGCATTTGGAAATCATTGTGGATCGGCTCATGCGCGAGTTTGGAGTAGCGGCGGACGTAGGAGCGCCCGAAGTTGCGTTCCGGGAGACGCTCTCCAAAGCCAACCGCATTCATTATCGACACGCCAAGCAGACCGGGGGCAAGGGCCAGTTTGCAGAGGTGGTCATGGAGGTGGAGCCGGGCGAACGCGGGAGCGGGTTGGAATTCATCGACAATATCACGGGCGGCGCCATTCCCAAGGAATTCATCAAGCCTGTGTCGGAGGGAATTCGGCGGGCAATGGAATCGGGCACGCTCGCAGGCTATCCTGTTATTGACCTGAGAATCACCCTTGTTGACGGCAAGCATCATGAGGTGGACTCGTCCGAGATGGCTTTCAAGACAGCCGGATTCATGGCTCTCAAGGATGCCTGCAAGAAGGGGAACAGCATTCTCTTAGAGCCCATAATGGACGTGGAAGTTGTCTGCCCCGGCGAATTCCTCGGTGACGTCCTGGGAGACCTCACGGCCCGTCGCGGGAAAATTCTCGGTATGGAGAGCCGCCTCGGCATTCAGACCGTCGGGGTGAAGGCGCCCTTGGAGCGAATGTTCGGCTATGCGACAGACCTGCGGAGTTTGACGCAGGGCCGAGCCACATTCACTATGCGATTTTCGCATTACGAGCCGGCGCCGCAATCGGTCACGGAAAAAGTGGTAGCCGAAGCGAGGAAATCTGGAGGACACGATGGCGAAGGCGAAGTTTGAGCGGACCAAGCCTCACGTGAATGTAGGGACCATAGGTCACATTGATCATGGGAAGACGACGTTGACCGCTGCGATCACGTTGATTTTATCCAAGCGC
>VGSG01000147.1 GCA_016875095.1 Deltaproteobacteria bacterium | reverse complement strand
GAATTCTGAACAAAGTCACCACCTTCCTGAGTCGCTTCGAGATACGCACCGGGGGAAGCTCCTTTGCATCGCTAGGCGCTTCCCCCGGGTCTCTTTTGAGACGCGCACAACCAGCGTCAACCGACGGCCTTGTATTGAATCGCGCGCAGGTGGGCGAAATGAGAGAAGGCGTTTACACCAATCGCGCTTCGCAGACGCGGAAACTCTCCAGTTTTCGATCTCTCCTCTTTGCCTTGGTGGTCCGTGACCTTAAAGGTAAATACCGCAGGTCGGCGTTGGGAATCTGGTGGGCCCTTATCCAGCCGCTCGTTCTCATGCTGCTGTTCACCATGCTGCGGGGTTTCGTGAATATACCCAGTGAAGGCATCCCGTACGTGTTGTTCAGTTATTCCGCGCTTGTTCCGTGGACGTTCTTCACGGCCGCGCTCTCTTCCTGCGGGCCCAGCATCATCGACAACGCGGAGGTGATCAAGAAGATTGCCCTGCCCCGTGAGGTCTTTCCCCTTGCCGGGGTCACCGCCTGCCTTTTCGACCTGGGAATGTCGAGTGTGATACTGGCGGGCATGATGGCCTGGTACCGAGTTTCGGTGGGATGGGCCCTTCTGTGGCTCCCGCTGCTTGTCCTGCTCGTAGCTGCGGTCGCGTTTGCCACAGGGATGTTGCTGGCCGGGCTGGGGACATTCCGAAAGGATTTCATCTTCGCCGTGCCGTTCTTGGCACAGGCCTGGCTCTTTGTCAGTCCGGTGATCTATCCCATGAGCAGTGTTCCCGATCAATGGCGCTCGCTATACATGCTCAACCCTATGGTGGGCATTATCGAAGGATTTCGAAACGTGCTCCTGAAGGCCTCGGGTCCGCCTTTGGAACCCTTGGGGATCTCCGTTGCGGTAACCGCGATCCTTCTGCTCATAGCATGGCCGATCTTTCGACGCCTTTCCGCATATTTTGCCGACGTGCTGTGAGGTCGTGATGCCCCATGAAGTGGTGATCATGGTCGAAGGATTGTGGAAACAATACGGTTTCCCTACACCCAGACTGGTAAGGGATTTGAGCAGAGTGTTGCGCGGCCGTCGCGGAGATGACGAAAGGGACGAGCCCTGGGCTCTTCGGGAGATTCACCTGGAAGTGAAACGAGGCGAAACCGTCGGCATTGTGGGGCGAAACGGCGCGGGAAAGAGCACCCTGCTCAAGATCCTCGCCGGGGTAAGCGCGCCTACAAGGGGACGTGTTGAGGTAAAGGGCAGAATATTCCCTATGATCGAACTGAACGCGGGCCTCCATATGGAACTCACCGGAAGAGAGAATATTCGTTTACTGGGCGTAATCATGGGTTTTTCCCGCAAGGAAATTGAAGCGAAAATGCCGGATATCGAGGAATTCACCGAACTGGGAGACTGGTTGGATCGTCCTGTGCGGACCTACTCCACCGGCATGCTCGCAAGGCTCGGTTTCGGAGTCGCGGTCAACGTGGAGAGTGATGTCATACTCATTGATGAGACCTTTGCCGTCGGAGATCTGAAGTTCTCCAACAAGAGCCTGGCGCGAATCAAAGAAATGCGAGAGAGCGGCGCGACCGTGCTCTTGGTGAGCCACAGTCTCGACACGCTGCAATTCGTGGCGCAACGGGGCATTCTCCTTGAAACAGGGCGTATGGTGGCCCAAGGCTCCGCGCTGGAAGCGATCAATGCGTACGAGCGGCTTGTGTTCAGATCGGAGCGGGAACGTCTCCAGCATAAGGTGCGGAGCCGGATTTCCAGCGGCGAGGCGCTCATCCACGGCGCGCGCATTGTTGACCTCGCGGGCAACACTGTCACCGAGATCCATGCAGGCGACCCCTTTGGAGTGGAAGTCGATCTGGAGCTGAACCGGAAGCTGGAACGGCCGCTCTTTTCCTTGGGCATCCTGAATGCGGCCGGAATACTGTGCAAGTGGAACATTTCCGAAGAGGACGGGTACAACCCTAACGATCTGGCAAATCGATTTCTGCTGACGGCATGGATAAGGAATAATTCGCTGGCTTCCGGCGCTTACGAGGTTCATTTCGCGGTGCGCGACGCGAGCTCATTTGAAACCCTGGAGCGGCTCGCGGGTGTGGCCAGCTTCGCAGTGTTAGGCGATCGACGATCCCGAGGGGTCATCGGAGGCCCCTGTGTGTGGGAAGCGCGGCCCAGAGACTCTATCCGGGATGACCATGAGCCCTCGGCCCGAAGCTCCCCAGGAAGCGCCTGACTTCCTCTATCACTCTTAGAAGTACGAAAGCAGGGGGGATTGGTAGTTGATGAAGCTTGCATAGAAGTGAATAGCGTTCAGCGGCAGCGCCAGGCTCGCGACAATAGAAAGTCCGGCGACAAGGACCAGAATCAGCCGGGGCCGTGCTCCATGTTCAATTACCGGGAGTGCGCCCTGATAGGACAACATCATCATAATCGGCAGAAAATCATAATAGTATCGGGCAGTCGCGGCCACAGTCAGCGATAGTACGATGACCTGTAACGCTGATAATACCACCAGAAGAACATACAATTTCCCGTCTACCATCGTCCGAAGCCTGGCCGGAATCAGGGTGGGAACCGCGAACAATACGAGTACAGGCATTAGAGTGAATATTGACACGCTCAATTCATTTACGTTGATAAGTAAGTACGGCGACAAGGCAATTGATTGCGCCTTCACAATATACGCGGGCAGACGAATGAAGGGAAATTCCGGGCTGACGCCGGGAACGCGGAAGAAGTAAGACCAAACATTGTACGGGATGTGATCGTACCGGAAGTAGTAGCCTTTCAAAAAGTATTCTTCGTACCAAGAGGTCAGATATGTGGTTCCGAATTCGAATGCATTTCCGAATCGCGCGTAATTGTATGCAAGAAGCAAACCGATTGCGACCGCGACTATACCGATAATCATGGCCGTAACTGCTGTTTGCTTTCCGCGAGAAGAGGCGTTCGTCTCTCGCCGGAGCGTTTCCCGAGACAACACGCCCATAAGAACTACCACAGCCGGCAGATAAGCAATTCTGGACGCGATACAAAAAGCAAAGGCCGAACCGACCAGCGCGCCCTCAACCGGCGAAACCCGATAACCGTTTCTTCGCGCTCGAACAACGACAAAGAGTCCCGCCATGAAGAAGAACATGGCTGCGGTGATTGCTTCATGATGAAACAACGGGATGGTCACCATAAAGAGAGTGTAGCCATTAAGGCAGAACAGGAGAACGAAGAGCCGGATCACAAACGTCGCGGACGCATGCTTTGTGGGATCCTCCAATTGCATGACGTTCAACGCGAAAAAAAGCGCTATTCCCACCGTGAAGACGATAGTGAGAAGCCCTGTGGGTATCTCTGCGCCGAACAGCTTGAGGAGCGGTATTCGCAAGAGAGCCGGCGCCGGACCCGCATACATATACGTGTTGCCTTTAATGACGGCGCAGTCTTCCACCTGGGTTTCGTCGATGAAGAGCTGTCCCTTGAGAAACGCTTTGGCCAGCATATTGTAGTTCGGGAACCCGCGGCACTCGGAAAAGTCGAACGCGCCCGCGCTCTGCCAGGCCCAATAACAGACGAAGAGAATCACTAGAGCGGCGCTAGTCAGAATCGCCGTTTTCCATCGTTCCGCGCTTGGACGATCTCTCATGACGTCAGTTGCACCCTGTATCCGTGTCAAGATCATGGCATCGTCGTCTCTCTCTTATAGCATTTCTTGTGGATTTTTCCGAATGGCACGCGTTTCCCGGCTTCTTGAGCGCCGGATCAGTGGCTCTGTTCCGGGCATCCAGAACACGATGGAGGCCGGTTTACCAACAGGGCGGGCGCCCTCTGCATGGCCCAGTTCCTTACACCATTTTGCCTTCGTGGATAGGCATCGAAGGACGAACGGAAACCTCGCCTCTTCGATGGTCTCAGCGAGAAGGGATGTTCCGGCAAGGCACGCCCCGGAGATAATGGTTGACCGGGGACAGGATCGAGAAGTATGGTCAACGCGACTGATAGACGGGATCTTTCACCAACATGACGAGTAATTCCAATTAAATGAGCGGCGATGCGTTTCCAAAATGCTCTCCTCATAGGTTTGGTCGATTATCTTTGACCTATTTCCTTAACTCATGCGCGGTAACTGCCTTCTGGCTCTATTATTTGTCACAAGGCTTTCAATCTTCCGGCATATTAGACGGATTCTATGAAATCCAGGCTATGGCGCTTAGCCGCTGTAGTTTAGCCGTCACTCCCGGTCCGTTGGAGTTCTTCTACCACGACGTATGTATATATAAGGGCTCGTACTACTTCTACTGGGGATTGTTGCCGGCGTATTTCTATTTATGTGTCTCTACCGTATTGGGGCGCTTAGCAGCTCATTATGTGTGTGCAGCCGCGTTCTTGTTCAGCTTGGTTTACTCGTGGCAACTTATCATTGCGCTCGTGGTACGCGTTGCAAGCAAGGATTCAGACCCTGAATCCGTAGTTGTTCGTCTTACTCCGGCGCCGCTTCTTTGGCTGTTCTTGTTCAGCCTCCCCTTTCATGAGCCTGGCCACTGGTTCTATGCTCGGTTTGTCATTTATGAACAGGCAATTGTTTTCGGGCTGGCCTTTGCCATGCCCGCGGTCTACTTCGCGATTCTCGGTTTTTCCGAACGGCGATCTTCCTACATCTGTGTTTCGGCATTGTTGCTGAGCCTTGCGGCTTGGACAAGGGGAACGTGGCTGGCGCCCGCCTGTTTGGCTATCGTGCTTGCAGTGTACGCGGTTATGAGATTTAGGCGGGAGCCCGCATCAACCTTGATGTCGCTAGCGGAACGAGCGTGCCTTGTCTGTTCGGTTCTTCTCTTGCTTGGGCTCCCGGCGCTGAATTATACGAGATTTGACTCTCCTTGGGATTTTGGTCTGGTTCACCAGGATTCGCAGCTATACGTCTATCAAAGAGGCATAGCACGACTATTCTCGCTCGACACGCGCTGGTGGACTTTTGTCACCAACCTGCTGCTGTACTATGGGCCTATGTCGTGGGTGACATCAGTCGGGCTCGTCGAGAAAAGCGCTTCTGTATGCGAAGGCGTCCCGCCGGGCTTCTTTGCGTCCGCTCCACAGTTTCTAGTGATTGCGATGCTGACGCCGTACGCCGTCTATCAGATGAGGAAAGAAAAGCCGAAGCTCATTGTTCCATTTCTCGTGGTTGGGATCACTGCATCGTTCCTCAGCATTCAGGTTGCGGCATTCGGCACCATGGTCATTCCACGATACTTTGTTGAGTGTTATTTCTTTGTGCTTATCTGCATGTTCATCATTCTTCTTTCTTTATTCCCTCGACTGTATGGTGTGGTCGTGATGTTTGCGCTCTTAGCTATATACATTCCATTCAGTGTCGGTTCGTTCGCCAAGGTTGTGCCGGAGCTCAGGCTTCTGGACCCAATTCCTCCGACGACTGAATCACCCAATGCCAAGACTGCCAACAAGGTATTCTTCATCGAACGGAATGTGGCGTGGCCGCAGGGATCGGTTTCCACGCAAAACGGTGATTCGTTCCGTCGCTACAACCTTATCGGGCTGAGAGCTGCCGCAACGCAAATGCTCGCAGGAGAGGATGTTGCAACTGCTTATATTATTCCCTCATCTGAAGGACCAGGGGACGTAGAGTCCGGCGGATGCGTCGCGATCGACGGTCTGCATGCTTTAGCAACAGAAGGAACCGTCGGCGTGTTCATTGACGCGCGGCAGGTAGGTCAAATTCCTTTACGGCCGGGTCTGAGTGTGGACTCCGAATTGTGTTTTCGCAACGCCTTGGGAAGCGAAGGCCCCACACACGTAATGCTCGCCTTTTTTCCGGGACAACAGGCTGCTCTAAACCCTCGACCGTTGTGCTCGCCCTGCTTCGCTTTCAGAAAGTTACGCTTACAGCGCCGGTAGGTGGAACAGTCATTTTGGCTTGTGGCGCTCTGTCCTCGAATTACCCCGACTATCTCTCTCCTCTAATTACAGGCAGATCGGGGGGAGCCAAGCCTCCAGCTTTTTGCGGGACTGAGCAGTAGCACAAAAAGGCCACTCTTGGTCTCGCCTACCTCGTTCTACCGTCGTGATGGAACTCCCGCGTTCTTCCACATGGCATTCAAAGCGATGGGATCTCTTGTTGAGCGCCTTCTGTTTATGAAGAATAGAATTGGTGGTGGAGGGACCCGGAGATTACTTGGACAAAGAGACGCCACCGCCGTTCTTGCATATGTCGAGGATTTCCTGCCTTTTCCGCTTCGTACTCATCT
>VGSG01000146.1 GCA_016875095.1 Deltaproteobacteria bacterium | reverse complement strand
CAGCTCTAGTAGATTTTGGGCGGATAATAGCTTCTATAGAGGAAAGGGATCCCATGATATGTCAACTGGACCCGCCGCCATTCGCTGAGTTTTGTGAGGAGTTCCGATACCAGGTCCGGACGGCGGCTAGCCTCGTTCAGTTGCTCTCCCGGGTCTTCGTCTAGATTGTACAGCTCCATAAGCTGATCTGGTCGGTGCTGGACCAACAATTTCCAAGGCCAACGCACAATACCATCTTGAGCGATCAGGCCTGCGCCATGCATGAAAACATATGCACGCTGGTGATTCCCAAAAGGCGAGATGCCTTGAAATGACGGAGGTGGCGAAATGCCCATCAAATCAAGCAATCCCGGAATGATGTCGATATGACTGACAGGGCGTTGAACGAAGTACACCTTGCATCCCCGAGGGGGCTTAATAAGACAGAACGTCCGCATGACTTCATCATGCATGGCGCCGCCATGATTCGCATGCCAATGTTCATAAAAGGCTTCTCCGTTATCCCCCAAAAGAACAAAAAAGCAATTATCCCATATTCCCTGAACTTTCAGAAAATTCACGAACTGCTCAATCATCAAGTCCACGTTGAAGAATGCATTAAAGTATCGATTCTTAACGTCGACTACTTTGTCGCGGGGCCAGACTCCCCAGTAAGTAGGGAAATCAATTCGACTCGGTTGGAACGGCTCGTGCCCGCCTGGGGGAACAACGTAAGAATAATGGGTGTTCTGAAGATTCATGCCGAGGAAAAACCTCTGCTTGTCCTCGAGTTGTTCAATCCACTTCCGAGCTTGCGCTATGGTTTCGCTGTCCTCAATCTTTCCTGCCCTTGCAATCTTTTCGAACTCTTCCGTGACCAAGTCGACCAAGCCCTTGGTGAGAGGGTGATCCCTTCGAGTCCTTCCCTGATAGTCTTCCGAGTGATAGAAAAAGTCCACTTCCGGTACCTTGAGCCAGTTGATCATCCCTCCCCACTTTTCGTTCTGTGAGGAGATATATCCCGTCGTGTATCCCAAATCCTTAAACACGCGAAAGACGGAAGTGTCTCTCCATTCGCGATTGCTTGATATGACACTGAGATCAGGGGTTCGCAATGGGTACTGCGCATACCAAATGCTGATATCCGCGTAGCTTGAATGGGAAGAGCTCGCATAGGCCTTATCGAAGAAGAAACTTTCACCGATGAGCGATCTCATGAAAGGAATAGGCGATGGAATCTCAAACGCTAGATCGCGACGCATCGATTCCAACAGAATCACTATTACCGGAGTGCTCACTTGATACATTTTTGCCTTAAGGTCGTCGTTATCTCTCCGCTCCATTTTCTCGATCAATGACGCGTCGTATCTCAGATGTTGTCGTGAAAAGCTCCCTTTGATCAAAGCAACCGCCGGATGCATTCTGTCAAGCGCATCCGATTCGTGCTCGTGGAACACGTAGGCTACGGCAGCCGCAACGATGGCGCATAGCAAACCCGCCTTTGTAAAGCTCCCTAAGGATGAGGTTGTGTCTCCTCGCCTAGATCGTAGAATAACAAAAAGCGTGATCAGCGAGACAGTTGCAGCAGCCAAAACTCCCATTCCGAATTGAACAGGAAACATTTGGAGAAAATGAAATACTAATTGGCCAAAGTTGTGCAATGAGAACCTTGCCAATGCGGCCGTAACGAACGAACCGGTCCAGGAAAAGAAGACCCAGCTACATATGAGAAAAAGCTGGGCAAACATCAGACATGCGAACGTGCACACCAAGAGGGCGATTCGCAACACCTTGATGGGCACCTGCTGTGAAGCCCGAATTACGAGTGCTACGAGGATCAGGAAAGCAATCCAAAATGAGGCGTTGAAAGCGAAATGCAGAACGGCCAGGGGGAAGTCTTCGTAACTGCCAATCTTTTCGAGACCCATGTACAGAAGTAGCGCCATCTCGATGGCCGCGAAGATGAGTGCGGCAATGATCATTGGCTGCCAGCTAGAATTACGCTCGACAGCGCGACCAGTGAGACTAGCCAGCTGCCGACTGCCCTCACACACCTTTTTCACACACTAAGCTCCACGATCTGCGCCAGGTAGAGAGCCTTTATCTACCCGGGATTCTTTACCATCTGCATTCATTTGCCTCTCGACGCGAAGCCACCGAAATCTCATTTTCCTGACAGCTCGGGGCCCCCTAAACACGCTTCTCCTGGACCGAGGGAAGGTTCTATCTTGCGTTGATCATCCGCGGCACGGGGAGTTCCCCTCGTGGCCAGTTGCCGCGCGGTCCATGCTGCGTCCAAGGATTTCTCTCCGCGCTGGAGGAGAAGGTCACGCCACATCAGGATGCCGAACAAATACCGATATGACCACAGTTCACCCGCGGGAATCCCCGTGAGTCCTCGAGTCGGCTTTATTTCTATGATTCTTCGTGTCATATTTCCACTGTCCGAGATGACTCAGAGCCTACTACAATCGGAGCGACGTCCCGTAGTCCTGGCCATTCATCGCGCTCCAGACGCACAAGGGCTCCAAGTGCCGCATTCGGACAAGATCTCGTACCATTTCCGCCGGATTCAGGAATTGACTTGACCCTGGCTCTTCGGCTGTTATGGTCCGTGCTTGCGTCGAAACTGTGCTTTGGAGACCCATGAATAATCCCGGAGGTTGTTCGATCAAATTGTGCCATAGGTTCGCCGGGTTGGCAAGGTCCCGTGGCTGCGTCTACGTCCTGTTGTTCGCCCGGAGCCTGAGTCTTAAGGCTACCAAACGCTCGTATCGGACCGCTATGATTTTCTTGACGAAAAAGGTCGAGCCTCGCGTCGCGGGGAACTCTACGCTCCTTTATGCGCACTCAGAGTAGTAGTAGGAAGAGGAGGAGGAAAGGAGACGACTCATGAAAAAAACGCTTATTGCGCTGGTTCTTATTGCGATACTCGCCCCCGCGGGGATAGTCGCTGCCAGAGGTGGTGGAACAACCAGGCTTGATGAATGGAAGCAGTGGAACGCGTATCAGTCCGAAGAACAGGCAAGGGATGCCCGCTTGAGGGCAATTCAGGAAGAGGCGGACAGGATGCTCGGAAACGTTCCCGACAATCCCTCGGTTCGGCCCGGTTCACCAGGGAACCGACCGGCTTTGCCGCGCAATTAACCATGAATTAGGAGGCGTCTTGCGCAGATCCACTAACGAAAGAGGGGTTACGTTCGGTTGAACGTAACCCCTCTTGATTCTTGGCACGCCCGGCAGGACTCGAACCTGCGACCTACGGATTCGAAGTCCGGCGCTCTATCCAACTGAGCTACGGGCGCATAGGGCTCAAGCTTGGGGAGAGTGAGGGGACTCGAACCCCTGACCACAGGGGCCACAACCCTGTGCTCTGCCAACTGAGCTACACCCTCCATTGTGTCTCACCTTATCTGTTCCCCGAGTACAAGTCAAGTTCCCGAACCTGCTCTGGGCCGGGCCGATCTCCACAGTGAGTCCGGCAAGCAGGGTGATAAGGAAACCGTGGCGCGCAGATCGGCCAGGGACTCTCCCGCACGAATTCGGGTCTCATTCCGACGCGCGATCAAACTGTGAATAGCCCTCTGAATCAGACACACGCCTGTCAAAGCTCGCATCCGTCGCGGCCCTGGGCGGATATTGATTTGCGGTTCGGGCCCCGCTGACCTTGGCGCCGGGTCCACACCGCTCTTGGTTCGACGTCATCTTCACTCTTTGAAAGCGAACCGATCTCACCAGAGGTGTTTTCGGTCAGGACCGGGCATATCCCTTTCGGAGGGCATGGATTGCCTCGATGCCTTCTCGACATGAGTCATCCGCCTCTGAATCGCATCGACAAGCTCACGCCCGGGGCCGAGTCCGAGCGCCTTGCGATAGCAGGTCAACGCCTCGCCGACTTGTTGCTTTTTCTCATGCGTCCTACCAAGGTGGTAATACCCGGACGGATCCATACCGTCCGTCTCTGTGGCGAGTTCGAAATCGCGCGCGGCTTCTTCAGCATTGCCGATCTTTTCGTGGGCCAAACCCCGGGCAACATACCCGCCGGGGTAGATCGGAGACAACTTCAGACCAGCGTCCAGATCTCTGATCGCGGCCTCGTGGTCACCTATTTCCATTAATACCGACGCCCGACTAAAGAAAGCCTGATAAGAGGCTGGATCCAGTGTAATGACTTGTGAATAGCACTGCCGCGCCCTCTCCCATTCGGCGCGAACAACGTGCTCCCCGCATTCATTCCAAAGTCGCGCCGCGGATGTGTCACTTCCCGCGAGCCGGTTCTTGAGGAACGAGGCCCATGTGATCAAATCTTGTCGCCGGTTCGGCCTGGGGTGGAGTTGTGACGCCTTGCGGTAGAGCTCCGCGGCTTCCTGGATCTTTTCGCCCCTGTGTTCGTAAATTCTTGCCAGTTTCTCCATGGCGAGATAGTCTTCCGGATCGCAGGCCAGGGCCTTCTGATAACTATCAATGGCGTCGGTCAGCTTTCCTTGGATCTGCGCCGTCAGGCCGCGGGCCCGATGCGTCAGACAACTGCCCGGAAGCATGTTGACAGCCTGCTGGTACTGCGAGACGGCTCGGGAGAGTTCGGCGCGGTCGTACGCGGCCTCCGCCTGGTCAATGAGTTCCTCCACGGACCGTCCCACCGACCGTGTGGCATGGGGATCGGCCTGTAACAACTCATCGAGTTTGATCCCGTGCGCCGGGACCGGAGGGAAGCTCGTTGCGGATAAGACCAAGAAAAGCGCGATTGTGGATAAAGCGCGCACGATGAAGAAACTCCTGCGAATCATGGCGTGGTAATGGTTATGAGCGCCCCTGCCCTCTCGCTGAACCACCGGAGTATTTCGTTGGGCGTCACCCTCGCTCTTGTGTTGTTGCTGAGCGGCAAGGCTGGTTGCGCTATAGCGGCGGAAGCCGGGCCGTCCCTTCCCCCGGACGGCCCGGGGCAGCCTCAAGTGGTGATCCATTGCGCTCTCAAAGTGTTACAAGTCTGGGTGGGCGCGGACCTCATCCGTGAATTCCCCATCGAGACCGGTAAAGGAGGCATCGGCAAGACCAAGTCCGGCGATCATCGCACCCCACTGGGGGATTACCGCGTCGCTTGGATGGCGTCAAGGAATTCGCCAAAAGGATTCCGAATAAAGGATGGCACGAGTTGGTGCTCGGGAAACCAATTCCTCTACGGATCTTCAGGTCCGCCTCTGGAAAAGCTCTGGTCTCAGGCTTACGGTGGTGTCCACGCTGTGGTTATCAACATCGACTACCCGAACTCGGCGGACAGAGCCCGAGGATATACTGGAGACTGCATCCACATCCACGCGACAAAAAGACTGAAAGACGGATCGCTTCCCAAGTCCCACGGCTGTATCAACATGTTTCCCCAGGACGCGTTGGATCTCTATGAGCTGGTGAATGTGGGCACACGCGTGAAGATCCTGCCGTGACGGGACGGGGTATCCGACGTGTCAGGATTTCTTTTGATGGGGAGACGCCATGATGAGGTAATCCCCCACGTATCTTACCCCATGGAGAAACCTGCGGGCTTCGTCCAGGCTCGTAAGCGCCCCGAGGATGGACCGGGCTATGGTCGATGGGCGCAGATAGTACGACCTCCACGCGTGATGCGCGAACGCGTTGATTTCCTCTCCCGTCAGATCCGGATAATCGAAACGCGCGCTGAGATGGCCTGAATTGGTAATCCCCTGTTCGCTCCGCAAGTAGCCTCGATCTTTGAGATACTCATAGAACTGAGTTCCTTGGTACGCGGACGCTATGGCGAACTGCACGGTATCCGGCTTGAGTTCAAGCGCGTAAGTCAGCGTCTCCCGCATGGTGTCCATGGTCTCGCCAGGCAAACCGAAGACGAAGCATCCATGAACCTTGATCCCAAGTCCGCGACAATCCTGCATGAAGCGTTTCGCCTGCCCTGTCATGTGGCCCTTTTTCACGTTTCGCAGGATTTCGTCGTTTCCCGATTCAAAACCAACAACCAGGTTGCGCAAGCCCGCCTGTTTCATGCGAGCGAGCACGTCACCCGGCACGTCGCACCGACTGCAACAGGACCACGTGATTCCCGAACCTTCCAGTCTGTCGCAGAGTTCTAGAACGCGGTCTCGATCACAGGTAAAAGTGTCGTCTTCGATCTGGATCTCTTTGACGATCGGAATGGTGTCACGTATCCAGAGCATTTCCGCCGCCACATCGCCGATGCTGCGCGTGCGATATCGATGTCCGCTCAGGGCCTGAGGCCACAAGCAGTACGTGCAGCGGTGCGGACAGCCTCGGCCCGAAAAAATAGAGA
>VGSG01000145.1 GCA_016875095.1 Deltaproteobacteria bacterium | reverse complement strand
CAATGCCTTCCCAAGCGAGGGTCTAGGCTTCGTCATCAGCTAGCAGACTCGCCGAAACCACCCGGCCGAAACGGGTTCGTTAACCTACGGACTGGTCGTTCACCTCCTGTTGCTCTCCACCCCGCCTTACGGCGACGCAGTGACAGTCGGTTACAGGCCGGAGAAGGCATACCTGGAGAGGACTTTCACCTCTCTGATTAAGTACGCTCACAGGCGCACTAGCCGCCGACCTCCGCGCCGGTGGATTATGCAAAGACGTATCAACAAGCTCGGGCCGGCAGAGCCTGCCCAGGACCCGATCCGAGGGACGCCGGCCTAACCGATCTCACAGGATGCTGTTATCAAGTAAATCCAAAGTCCTGGCGCCAGCCATACGAATGCTAATAATGGCCGTAGCGATTCTCTTCGCGGGCCTCTCAGCGCTTATCGGAGTCGCATGGCTGCTCGAGGGCCGGCTGCCCGACTATCGAGACGCTCTGAGCGCCCAGCGGGCACGGTTGGGTTTCTCGGTCGTGGATCGTCACGGTAGGCCCCTCCGGTTGGTTCCCGGGCCTGACGGGCAGTTCGGGATCTGGCGCCCAATTGACCGAGTCCCGGCCTGCGTGAAGCACGCGTTCATAGCCTCCGAAGATCAGCGATTCCTCCATCATCCCGGTTTTGACCCTCTCGCAATGGCGCGCGCTCTTCGCGCCAATCTAGCCCGATGGCGCACGGTGTCCGGCGCGTCAACCATCACGCAGCAAGTGGTCAGGCTCATTGAGCCCAGGCCGAGAACGCTCCGATCCAAAGCGATCGAGCTTGCGGCCGCCGTCAAGATGGAGAGGCAGCTCTCCAAGGATCAGATCCTCGAACTCTATCTGAATCTTTCGCCTATGGGCGGCAACATACGCGGGGTGGGGCTGGCCGCGCGCTCGTATTTCAGCAAAGACATCGAGAGCCTTAATCCGGCTGAGGCCGCGTTGTTGGCGGTCTTGCCTCGTTCCCCTTCACGGCTCGATCCCCGTAAGCCTGAGTCGAGAAAATCAGCTCTGGCAGCCAAAGATCCCGTCCTCGAACGGATGGCCGCGCGAGGAGGGATCGCTCCCGAACAACTGACTCCGATGAAAGGGGAGTCAGCGCATTTCGCGTTCCAGGGTTTCCCTTGCGAAGCTCCCCACCTAGTGGATCGTCTTCTGACGACCGGAAGCAAGCGGGGCGCGGAAATTCGGTCCACCATAGACCTGGATATTCAGCATCAGGTGGAGAGGATCCTCAACGCGCATCGCAGTCGCCTTGCGGGCCTGGGAATACGGCAGGCCGGCGCCCTGATCGTTGATATGCGGAGCGCTCAGGCGCTGGCTATGGTGGGATCCTTGGGTTACGCGTCCACGAGCCAAGGTTTCAACAACGCGGTCTTTGCCGCGCGTGGGGCCGGGTCAACCCTAAAGCCTTTTCTGTACGCGCTGGCGTTGGAAAAGGGATACCAAGCCTATTCGGAGATCCCGGATACCTTCAGGAGCTACCCTACACCGCACGGAGATTATCTCCCGCTCAACGCGGACCGTCGTTTCTATGGCCCGGTGAATTTACGGGTGGCGCTTGGCAATTCCCTGAACATCTCTTCCATCAAGCTGGTAAAGGCGCTCGGGGTGGAAGATTTCTACGATTTCCTCAAGAGACTCGATCTCGTCCACGAGAATGCAGCGCCCGCGGACCACTACGGCCTCGGCCTGGCCGTCGGGAACATCGAGGCGGATCTGTTCCGGCTCGTTCAGGCGTACTGCGCATTGGCGAATGGCGGCCTGCGCCGGCCCTTGGCTCTGCGCGCGGACGAGTTCGCCTGGCCGACGCAGGTCATGTCTCCCCAGGCCGCGTACGTGATCATGCGCATACTGGCTGACCCTTCGGCTCGTCTGCTCACTTTCGGAAATCCAGGATGGATGAGCTTCAACTCCGAAATTGCCATCAAGACCGGCACCAGCAGTAATTACCGGGATTGCTGGATTATTGGCGCCACCGGCGCTCACGTGATCGGCATATGGGCGGGAAACTTTACCGGCGAATCAACTGCGAGAGCATCCGGAGCCGCGGCTGTGGGCCCGATCATGCAGGAGATCGTTCGGGCTCTCTCAGTGGAAGGGGTGGGCGGCGGTTTCAAGAGACCGGACGGAGTCCGGGACGAGGTCATCTGCTGGATGAGCAGCAAACCTGCTTCTTCCCGGTGTCCGTACACAGGCCGCGAACTGGTCATCGGCGGCGCAATAGAGGACGCGCGATGCGATCTGACCCACGAAACCGAACAGCACTCCCTGGGTTCCACGTACGCGCAGTGGATAGATCGAAGAGAAAAAGAACACGGTCGAGGTAGGTTCCGTCTCGGTGACGGCCCGCGGGTGAGAGCTCAGATGACCCCGGCAGGGCTACCCGGAACACTGACTCCCCATGGGCCGGGACCCGTGGATCGGAGTTCTCGGGTCAGCATCCTGAGCCCCCACAACTTCGACCGATTCGTGCTTTCCCCCCACCATGAGAACCGCATCCGGTTCCAGGCGACCGCGGATCCCATAGTGTCTCAAGTGATCTGGATACTGGACGGTGTGGAGATCGCCAGAACTCCGCCGCCGTACGAGTTCTTTTGGGAACCGCTGAAAGGCGGCCACGTGGTTCACGCGGTTACCCCGCACGGCGAAGCCGCGCAGGTCACGATACGCGTGGAGTAATAGCGACTTGGAACAATCAAAGCATCGGAGAGGATATCTGGGAAAGTCCTGTGCGCAACGATAATCAACTTGCCTGGGCTGAGATCTTCTCTGATAATGAAATGGAGAGGAGCTCTTTCGTTCACCTTAGCCTTAGGAGAGGAGGAGCAGATGGCCATAAAAGTGCTTATCACGAGGGAGTTCAAGCCGGAGCGGATCAACGAGGCCTACCAGCTCCTGATGCAACTTCGGTCGGCCGTGACTCTGCAAGAGGGCTACATCTCCGGGCAAACGCTGATCAGCGCCGACAATTCCAACCGCATCGTTGTCGTAAGCACCTGGGGGAGCCGAAAGCGCTGGGAAGCGTGGAAGGCCAGCGATGAACGGAACAAATTCCAGGGGAAACTCGAGTCCTTCCTGAGCGCGCCCGAAAAAGTGGAGGTATTCCTGACCGGGGGGCAGGGAGCCGACTAGACGCGAAAAGGTTCCCAATCGAAGAGCGCCGCAGCGAAGCACAACAGCGCCATCGTAGCCGTGACACTAGGGCTGTGGCCCGCGCGCGGGGTTGGGCATCCAAGCATAGATGAGTCCTGCGATGCGCGTGATGCACCCCTGGCGCCAGCTCTTATAATTATGCCGCTTGACAACAATGATGTTCGTTTGGCTACAGGACGGAGACCGAAAGGAATGTAGCCTATGAGCCTTTGTCCGTCATTCCCGCGTACGCGGGAATCCAGAAGTTAAACGGACTGACAACGGGGAACCATGTGCCAATTCCCTGGGAATGGATTCCTGCTTTCGCAGGAATGACGGCGTGCCGCCGCCGCCAATCAGACAAGAATTTCGGCGTCGAACAACGTCCTCATATGCTCTCATAGTATTCCGCGGTCAAATATTGAACAGTCCGCTGAGTCAAACACAGACCTGCCAAGGCTCAGGCCCGTGGCGTCCGGGACCGATATTGATTGCTGTCGGGCGCCACTGACCTGGGCGCCGGGTCGGCGCTGCTTTGGGTACGAGGCCATCTTCACCGTTTGAACGCTAACTCCTATGAAGGCTGTCGGCATGAGGCGCTCCTGGCCGGGTTTACGTATGGGGAGGGGACATGAGTCTCCACTCCAAAGTATTGCGCAACGATGCGCTCTTGCCGCCGACCTCCGAGGCGAAGCCCCGGAGCGCCGACCGAAGCCGAGCGCTTTGATGATTTGTTGTGGCTTCTTGGCTATGGGAGTTGGTATCAACGACCCGGACTCCAACAATGTCAGGAGTCGTCGGATATGTAGATCACCTTGCTCCCTTGCGGCTCGAACATGAACGGCAGCTCTTGCAGACCTGAGAGCGCGTCCCTCACGCGCGGCTGATTCTGTTTTTCCACGTAGAAGAGCAAGAAACCGCCGCCGCCTGCGCCAAGGAGCTTTCCTCCGATCGCGCCGGCCTTGCGAGCAGCCTCGTAGTAGCCGTTAATCTGAGCGTTGCTGATTGCGCCTACGAGGCTTTGCTTCAAGAGCCAGCCCTCATGGAGAATCTCGCCGAAACGGTTGAGCGAACGCCCGTCCTTGAACACTTCCAACGCGCTGGAACAGAGATCCCTCATTTTGATGAGCGGGTCCATTTTCTTATGTGTGTTGGCTTTCTGCGCTTCCAAAATCTCGCCGGCGCGCCTGGTAATCCCGGTGTAGAACATCAAGAGATTGTCCTGAAGCGCTCGTTTCGTTTCAGGAGAGCAGATGACCGGGTCCACAAATACTGTTTCATCAGCGTTGAAGCGAATATGGCACATGCCCCCGTACGCGGCGATATACTGATCCTGCTTGCCGATGGGGTCATTCAGGCGCTCAATCTCGATTCGGCACGCTTCTTCGGCAAGCCGACCCGCGGAGACGTACTGCCCCTTGAACGTATAGAGCGCGTGAAGCAGCCCCACCGCGTAGGTGCTCGATGACCCCAGCCCTGTGCCCGCAGGGATGTCCGCCATGGAGGTAATCTCCACCCTGTCAAGCGCTCCGGTGATCTTCATGGCTTCGCGGATAATCGGGTGCCTGATCTCGTCCACCGAGTCCACGAGTTCCGTCTTGGAATACTTGATCAGAATGCCTTTTTCGAAGTACCGGGTCAGGCGGTTCACCGTGATGTACACATACTTGTTGAGCGCGGTGCTGACCACCGCGCCCTGTTCGTTTCGATAGAACGAGGGAAGGTCGGTGCCGCCCCCGCAAAAGCTGATTCGCAACGGAGTTCGAGTGATAATCATAAGTCACCTTTGAAGATTCGCCTCTTCCGGGTCAAGAGAACGGCTCGGAGCGCTACCCGAGGTAACGCCAGGACCGAGGGAAACTGCCGAGTCCTTATCATAACCCATGCCGTGGCTCATCAACAAATCAAGACTGTGTGGCAAGCGTTGAGCCATGCGGGAGAGGTGTGCTCGGCAAGGCCCCCGGATTATCCGGCGCGAAAATAATGTCCGATTACGAAAAAAGCCGAACGCGAATTGGTAGGCGTCGGCCTCCGGAAGCTGTCTCAAAACTGCGACCCCAATCCGGATCGTGCCACGATGAGTGAACCGAGTCCCAATTGGGTGGCCCCGACGCTCCCGCGAGACGCGGGATCGGGCTCGCGAAGCGACAGGAGGCGACAATCATAACGGATCGAAACCACTGCCAATACACCCGACCAAGTTCTTCACACGAAGAACGCTTCTTGTGCCTTCGGCGCCGGGACGTATGACGTCCCGGCCACCCACGCATCGTGGCACGATGTTCCCAGCGCCAGGCTCTCGCGTTTCGCACTTTTCTGAATGGGAAGGCCCCTGGGACAGTGCGCTCCAGGGCTCGCAGGAGAAATTGGAAGAATGAGCGAAGAAAGCCGTGCAGGAATACCGTGCCGGCAAGACAAAGGAAATGGGATTTGACGATCTGTGAAATCTCATACGACATAATGTTTTGGGTACTGAAGCCGAAATAAGACTGAATATCAGTGTAAGTGTGGATGAATCTTAAAAGCCTCTCGTACAATGTATTTCATTGCAGGAGAGCGGCTATTTATACAGGTTCCCGGCTTCTTCCTGAGCATAATTATCAGTCATATTTGCAATATGATCTGCTATGCATCTCAAGAAATCACCATCTACGACCATGTAAGGAATCCATCTGTTGATTATATCCCTATCTAGTTTCCTGAAATCTCGTCCGCTTTGAGTCTTTTCAATGCATTTCATGAAGTCATCCGTATAGTTAGATTTATTAATTCCATTTCTAATTACATAGTTCCCCTCTTTTGTCTCAATCCATTTCTTGAATCCGCCTGGATCGCTAATAATCCTTCTCTTCTTGATGTTCAGGTACTGATTCAACATGAGGTCTGGTAATTGAAGCGGATTACTCAGATATGCATAACTCAATTGTCTTAGAGCTGGTTGCAAAACCTCATAGACATTTTCTCAAGGTTATCATGATGCAGGCCACCTGGAAGAAGGCCACGAACATATTGATATGATTCTCGTATCTGACAACGATGCGTCGATAGTTGGTGATCCAACTGAAGGTGCGCTCGACTGTATATCGTCTCCTGTAGCGATCCCACAGTCGGTCATCTTGTCTATTGA
>VGSG01000144.1 GCA_016875095.1 Deltaproteobacteria bacterium | reverse complement strand
TTCTCGGCGCGCTGGGACAATCGCCGGCGCACGATTACTTCGATGAGATCGGCATCAGGGATGCCGCCACCACCTTTTCTTATTTCACGTCTCAGCCGGATCCGTGGAGCACGTTTTTCGGGGTGGTGTTCCTCCACATGGAGGGGCCTCTGCAATTCATGCTCATTAACGCGTGGGCCTACGCGGTCGGCGATATCCTGCCGTTAAGCCCTGCCACAATGCAATTCCCCAATACGCTCTTCACGTTTGTAGCGAGCATATTTGCGTACCTGATCGGAGCGAGGCTTTATTCAGCTCGATTCGGCTACTTGTGCGCGCTGATATTTGCGCTGAGTCCCTGGTGGGGTGAGACCATACGCGTTCCTTGGGTATTCAATACGGTATCCACGCTGTTGCACTTTGCCATCTTTTACATTCTCGTGAGCTTTCTACTCTATCCCGAGAGGAGACTTTACCGGGCCGCTGCCCCTGCTTGTGTTGCTCTGTATTTTCTCACGGCATTGGATTGGCCCTCTTTTCTGTTCACCCTTGCCGTGTTTGTCATTCTCAGCGGTCGATCGGGCGCTATCTTGGGCAATCCATACAACGCTCTTCCCTTATCGATCGCGCTTATCCAGATTGCATGGCCGATTTGGTTGTTCTTGAGCGGCCGACAGCATGTGGCGCACACCACAACGCTCCTGTATCCATTTGTGCGCTATTCGGAATTGGCCACCAACCCCGACTTTCTCGAAAGAGTGCTTCAGAACGTTTTGCTCGGCGGCGGTCTTCACTTGGCGCTGGCCTGCGCAGGCATCGCGCTCTATGTTCTCAGGGAACGGACCTCGTTATCAGCGCTGCGCATACAACGGTCCATGATGGATGCGCTGGTCATCTGGTTTGTGATCGCGCTGTGCGGGCTTGTGTCATCATCCACGTCCGCGACTTATTTGTATGTGGCGGCCTTGCCCACAACCGTGCTGGCTGCGATGAGCGTTTCAAGGCTCCCAAGGCCCGCGATTGGTGTTTTGTGCGCGGTAATGCTGGTATTTCAGGTGTGCCTCACGTTCAGCAAGGATTTCACACCATACGACGACGGTGACCGTCGTGTGCTGGCTGCTGCTTATTTCCTCATAGAGCAGAGGCCGGACCTCCTCCGAGAAGATAAGACCGCGTTCCTGCCGAGGAATATTGCAGCCGCAGTAGGACAATACGCGAGAGGGCAAAACAAGCGGGTTGTGATGCCGAAAGACTTCCCGATAGATCGACGGAAACATGCAATCGGTTCTCCCGAACCCATCCTGCACGCGTTTGTGGATGCATACGAAAAGAAGAATGAACTCATGGCGGACTGGTTGATTCTCGATACAGAGCTTTTCTCAAAAGACATACGATCCAGGGACTTCTATCGCCTGATTCAAAACGACCCAAACGTGCGCTGGATCGCTCGATTCTCCGATCCGAACCGAGGCGAGCTCTACATAGGGGAAGTGCAGAAAGGAAGAGGCCCTCGCGCAGAAGATGCGCCGGCTCTGGACACACGCAAACTTTCAGATTCGTACATCAACAAATATGATCGCATAAGCTTCCTGAAGCGCAATGTGCAATATATAGATCATTTCTAGGAATGGGCCGGAAGTTGCAACCTCCAGATGGCGATAAGAAGTGGTTGCAAAAGCCTCCCCTCACACACCGCACGTATCCAATAATCGAGCGAAGCATTCTGCGGCTTGTATCCCAAGGCCCCAGGCTTCTTGACGGGCAAAGAGCGCCCGGGTATAGTACAGAACAATGCTTGCGCTCAGGCTAATCCCCCGGAGGTTCATGTGATCGTTGCGCGTAGGAAGCCATTCCCTGAGATCAAGGGGATGCTCGACCCTTATTCGCGTGCGCTGGTGGCAGGCTGCGGAACCTGTGTGGCTGTTTGCTTGGCAGGTGGCGAAAAAGAGGCCGGCGTGCTCGCTTCGCAGTTGATGATAGCCTCCAGCGTGGACAAGAAAGAATTCTACGCTTCAGCAGCTACCGTTGAAAGACAATGCGATCGAGAGTTCCTCGAACTCTTCCGGGATCGAGTGAAGGAAGTCGATGCGGTGGTTTCTCTCGCGTGCGGCGCCGGCATACAATTCTTCGCGGAAATGTATCCTGAAGTTCCAGTCTTGCCGGGCGTGGACACGAGCTTCATCGGCGTCGCCGAAGACGCGGGTGAATGGTCGGAACGTTGCCGTTCGTGCAACCAATGCTATTTGGGAATTACCGGCGGCATTTGTCCGGTTACCATGTGCAGCAAAGGGCTCCTGAACGGGCCGTGTTCCGGGCCAATTCACGGTAAGTGCGAAGTTGACCATGAACGAAACTGCGCCTGGATCATGATCTACGAGCGTCTCGAACAGCAATCCCGAATAGGATTGCAGGACGCGCCTGCGCCTCCGATGAATCACGGTCTGCGTCCGCATCCATCCCGATTGGTCCACAGCGCTTACAAGAGGAGGTTCAATATTGGCTAGCCTCTTCAAGGAAGGGCTCAAATCAGGCGCCTTTCAAATTGTGGCGCGTTTGGTCCCGCCCCGAAGCGCGAATCTGGCAGGAGTAAGCGCTCTGGCAGCGTCTTGGAAAGGAAAAGTCAACAGTATCCTTGTTGCGGACAATCCTTCCGCGATAATGGGGGTCGCATCGTTGGTTTCAGCCGAAAGGCTCGTCAGAGACGGTCATGATGTGATCATGACGCTCTCCTGCCGTGACCGAAACAGGATGGCGCTTGGCTCCACCGCGCTTGGCGCCGCCGCGCTGAATATTGAATCGATCCTGTGCGTTTCCGGCGATCATTTCAACTTCGGCGATCATCCGGAATCAAAGCCCGTGTATGACCTCGATTCGGTTCAATTGATCGGGATGCTTCGAGACATGCAAGATGGCAGCGGTTCCACAGCGAACGGTCCTACCGAGCCTTTCTCCTTCTTTTTGGGAGCTGTGGCGCGCGCCACGGCCGATCATTCAATGCCGCACTTGATGAAGGCTCGGAAAAAGATCTCGGATGGCGCAAGGTTTCTCATCACACTACCCATATTCACTATGAGCGAGCTTGAACCGGTGCTGAGCGGTTTGAGCGATAGTCCCGTAAAGATTCTGGCCGGCGTGCTGCTCCCTTCCTATGAACAGATACGGAGCTATCAGGACGGATCGATTCCGGGCACGCTTATTCCCGAAGAGCTCGTGCGATCCTGGAAAGATGCAGGCGAAGAGGCGTTTATTTCTTCTTCCGCGGCCCACGTGAAGAAGTTGGTTTCTGAGCTGAAAACTTCCGGGAGAGTTGCGGGGGTGTGTGTGAGCGCGACCGGAAGAGAATCGGAAATCGAGGGGCTTATCTGAGCAGAATGATAAAGACCGATGTTGCCATCATAGGAGGAGGCATTTCAGGTCTCTGGTGCGCCAACGAGCTTTCCCGATTGGGTTTCCGATCCGTCATTGTTGAACGGAATGCGCATTTGGGCGGCCACGTGGCCTCCTATTGCTGCAAGGCGACCGACCAATGCCAGCGATGCGGCGCGTGCCTGCTCGAGGACGTGATCGAAATAATACAATCGTCGGACAAGATCTCGTACCATGTCAGAACAAACGTCACGCGCGTGGAGCGGACAAACGGGGCTTTCAGCCTTGAGCTGCTCCGTCGACCTCCGCGTATCCTCACTGAACAGTGCAACGATTGCCGCATATGCCTCGATGCTTGCCCTGCGCCGGGCGCGCTGGCTCGAACACCCAGTGGCGATCGTCTCTTCATAAACGAAGAAGCCTGTCTGTTTTTCCGGGATCGCTCATGCCGAGCCTGCGTTGACGCGTGCCCCGAAAACGCCGTTTCTTTGGACGCGGCTGATGAAGAAATCGGCGTGGATGCTTCGTCGATTGTCTTTGCCACCGGGTTCAAGCCATTCGATGCAGGCGAAAAGCCTCGTTTCGGACACGGCCGCGTCCCGGGCGTTATCACAGGGCTTGAACTTGATCGAATGCTCAAAGCGGACAATTTCGATGCGGATCAAGGCGGAGGATCGTTCAGATCGGTTGCATTCATCCAGTGCGTAGGAAGCCGGGACCCGAGAATAGGCCGAAATTACTGCTCGCGCGTTTGCTGCGGGTATGCGCTGCGTTTGGCAAGACTGTTGCGCAATCGCTTTCCGGAGATCGAGCCCTCCATGTTCTATATGGATATCCAGACATTCGACCGGGACTTCGAGCGCAGACTCGAAATTGCTCGGAAGGAAGTGAGACTTATTCGAGCCATTCCCGCGGAAGTTCGCATCGGGAGCGACACGCGGCCTGAACTGACTTATCACGGACCGAACGACGAGAAGTTGTGTGAATCGTTCGATCTGGTGGTCTTGAGCATCGGTATTTCGCCGAACCCTGCCGTTACGCGGCTTGCGCAGCTCCTGGCCGCGCGGCTCAATGAAGACGCGTTTCTCGGGCTCAACGGAGACGAAGTGACGACAGGTTCTCCCGGGGTTTTTGTGGCAGGCGCCGCGCAGGGGCCGAAATCTATTGATGAGACCGTATCTCACGCGATCAGGGCCGCGGCGAACGTAGCGTGGTATCTAAACAGCTCCGGCCCAGGAGATAAGCCGTGAAAGCGCCGGAACTCGAATCCGTCTTCCTGAACCGCGGCCCGATACCCGAAGAGAGGGACTTCCGCCGTGCGCTTGTGCTCGGGGGCGATCTCGCGGGCGCGGCGCTACGCGACCGGCTCATTTCGGAAGGATTCGAGGTCGTGGAACTGGGCGGCGATGTTTGCGCGCAAACGTCCACAGGCAAGGGACTAACCCCTGGACGGGTCCTGGAACGAATTGACGGATTTGTAGGGGGGTTCGACGCCACATTGAGTTCCGGGAACGGTCTGGAAACGGCTCGGTTCGGTTTTGTGATTGCCGCACAGCCGGCTCAGAGGCTGCCCAAATTTGCCCATTACGGGCTTGGTCAATCCGAGAGGGTGATCTCTCTGTCGCAGCTTGAAGCCGTGCTCAAAGGTGAGGGCGCGTTGCCTCCAGCGAGAGGAGACTGGTTCCATGCCGCGTTCGTGTGTGGATTGGAAGGCGACGGGGAGCCCACGTCATTCAAAAGGGTTTTTGACGCGATTGAGCAGCTCAGAAGCAAGGTTCGTGTTCAGCCGTACGTATTGACCCGACAGGTGAAGGTAGCCGCGGACGGCATGGAGCGCCGATACCGCGAGATTCGAGAAGCCGGCGCGCTCTTTTTCAAGTTTGACGAATGCGGCCCGACTTTCGAGCAAGGTCCTGATCGGCTTATTATTGTTTTTGTGGATCCGATCCTTGGCCTTGAGATGGAACTGGCCCCTGATCTCGTGGTGGTGGATGAATATCTGACGCCGCCCGATTCGCTGAAACCACTGCTCGACGCGATCCCGTCATCCGCCGTGACTGCGCCGTTTCTCCAGCCGGAATCTTCAAGGTTCAGCGGCGTGAGGACGCCCAAAGCAGGAATACTGGCTACGGGAGCGTCGCGGGGGAATTTCAGCCCGGGATCGGGCGCGTCTGATGTTGAAGCCGTGGTGGTGGCCCTCAAGACCTCGATGAATCAAGAAGTTTCGGCTGGACTCCCCGGTCCTCCGGTCATAGACCCGGCGAAGTGCACGATCTGTCTCACCTGTGTGCGCCTGTGCCCACACGGCGCCATGAGCTTCCGAAAACGCGCTGAAGCCGATCCTGTGAGCTGCGTTCGATGCGGGATCTGCGCGTCTGAGTGTCCTATGGAGGCCATTCGGTTGGAGCCTCCGGAAGGCCACAGAGATGTTGTCGGCAAGATGAGCGCGGCGCTTTCCCCCACCCCGGACACAAAGCGCATTGTGGCCCTGCTCTGTTCCAGATCGGCAGCCCATGCAATGGCCGCGGCGGGCCCGAGACCGGCTGGGAACCTCATTCCGATTGTGGCCCCATGCGCAGGCACGGTGGATGTGTCCGCGGTCTTGAAGGCTTTTGAGCTAGGGGCTGACGGGGTTCTGGTGGCAGGGTGCCACACGGGCAATTGCGCTTCGATCTGGGGCACGGCGCTGGCCGGCGGCCGAGTGTCCCATGCCGCGGCCATGCTGGAAGAAGCCGGGATCGACCCGCGTCGTCTGATGTTCGTTACCCTCGCGAGCAACACACCAGGAGCTTTTGTCCGAGCTGTGCAAGAGTTGGCCGGAAGGATTACTTGTCCTGACAGCGATTCCCGCGCGCTGTGAGTCCCAGCCCTCAGCCCAAGAAAGGCGGCGTGACTTAAGAGCCGGTTGCTCTCCGAAGGGGTGAGGGACCTTGTTCTCGCACTCGTTCGGTCATGGTTTTGACTGCTTCCACGAATTTTTGGGCCATGGACGCGCTCATGTTGAACATTTCGAGGCGGCCGGGATCGATGCCCGTTTCTTCCAGCAATTTTTTTGTATATTCCACAACTTGTCGGGCGCGCAGGTTTCCTTGCAGAAAATGACATTCG
>VGSG01000143.1 GCA_016875095.1 Deltaproteobacteria bacterium | reverse complement strand
GTTCTTTCCGCACGTGAGCCTAAGGGAAGTCGATGAACGCGAGCTGCGGCGCCTTGATCCAACCCTTACTTTCCTCATGAATTTGAACACCCCCGAAGATCTCCGAAAGGCCGAGCAGCTCGCTCAAGAGCAAGACCGAGCCACAAATCGGAATTGCCGGCAGTAGAGGGCCCTCGCTTTACCGCTCGGCAAACACTCACAGGAGCATGTTCTTGTGATTGTCTCAGTGAGGGATGAACCTTACCCGCAAGGTTCTTTTCGTTTTGTAGCGACCCGTAGTTACCATTCTTCTGGCGGCACGATCCCTTAGAGAGCTTTGATGAGTGAGGGAATGTGGCGTGTCACCACTTCCCAAAGAATATCGTAGTCCACTCCAATGTAATCATGGACAATGCGGTGAGGGATACCGGTGATGTTCTTCCACGGGACCTCCGGGTGCGCCTGCTGTGAAGCGAAGGTCCTCGTCTGCGTCGTAATCTTCTCTTGAGACTCCTGCTACCCGAACCGCTATCTTACGTGCCATATCGAGCATATGGCCGAGATAGACGGTATCATGCTTCTGCATAAAGCACCTCCGCCTCGGCCAACACCCGATCCTTTAACCGGCGGTTGAGGTACTTGGGATTGATGAGATCCACCTTCCTGCCGCCAAGCAGGGCGGACAGGTCCTCTTCAATGTCCACGATTTCCCATCCGGGGGTATGGTCCGGCTCAAACTCCACGAGATCATCCACGTCGCTGTCAGGTCCGAAATCGTCCCGCACAGCGGAGCCAAAGCAAGCAATCCACCGAATGTGACGGCTGTGGCAAAACTCCGCTAGTTTTTCTTTCGGCACGTCTATCTTGATCATGTTCGCAAGTCTCCAGTTGGCGGAAAGTTACTTGATCAAGTGACCGCGCTCAGCGGATCAGTGATCTCAATAACGCCGGGCGGCCGAAACGTCCGTAGTCATTCACAGCATGATCCGGTGGGCGTCGCGCCACAGCGACCTTTACTTCTTTGTGTTTCTTTTTTCGTGTGTCACCTTGATCGCCGGGCGGCAAGACCCGGGAAACGCTCTAGTACTCGTACGGCAGAAAGAGCTTTCGGTGCTCATTCAGGGCGAACCGGTCGGTCATGCCCGCAATGTAATCGCAGACAATGCGTTCCAGCGAGTCCTGGTTTTCCGCGATCCTCTTCTGGATGCCGGGATTGAGCTGTGACGGGCGTCTCACGTACTCTTTAAACAGATCTCTCAAGAGCCGGTACGCCTTAAACTGCATCCTGAGTATCTGGTGATGCGTATAAAACCTCGTATGCAGGAACTGATTGAGTTCCTCCTTCCATCTCTGCATGGTCTCTGAAAACGCGACCACCGGCTTTCTTGAGTCCATAATTTCTTCGGGCGTCCGGAACGAATTCTCCGAAAGGCTGCTTTCCGTAGCCTGGATCAGGTCTCGTATGAAGGTGTCGATCAGCAGCCGCGTGCACTGATAGCGGAACGTGTCACGATCCAGCTTCGGGTATTTCGTTCTGATCATCTCCGTCACATGGTTCCAGAGCGCCAGGTCTCCCAGCTCGCTTTCATCGAAGAAACCGGAACGCAGCCCGTCCTCTATATCATGGCAGTTGTATGCTATTTCGTCGGCCAGGTTTACGATCTGGGTTTCCAGGGAAGGTTGAGGCCGGACGAAGAACTCCTGCGCGGCTTCTTGTGGCGCCCGGTCGTAAACGGTGGCGTGGCGGATGATGCCTCCCCTAGTCTCAAAGGTGAGGTTCAGTCCGGGGAATTCGGGGTACCTGGCTTCCAGCAGATCCACCACTCGCAGGGACTGACTGTTGTGCTCGAAGCCTCCGCTGTTCTCCATAAGATTGTGAAGCGCCTGTTCCCCCGCGTGCCCGAAAGGGGTATGTCCCAGATCATGTGCAAGGGCCACGGCATTGGTGAGATCTTCGTTCGCTCCGAGGTACTGGGCGACGCTGCGCGCGATCTGGGCCACCTCCAGGGTATGCGTCAGCCTCGTCCTGTAGTGGTCACCTTCGTAGTACGCAAAGACCTGTGTCTTGTACTCCAGCCTTCGGAATGCCCTTGAGTGGATGATTCTGTCCCGATCACGCTGAAAAGCGGTGCGATACGGACACTCGTCCTCGGTATGGGCCCTCCCCCGACTTTGCTCGGATTTGAGCGCGTACGAGGCGAGAAAGTCGCGTTCTTTCCGTTCTTGAGTGACTCTCGTCAATACCATGTGGCCCGCCATCTACGGTGGCTCGCAGCTAAGAGACCTTGCTCATCGCGGCGGCCCTGGCAGTATCAAATTCACCAGAAAGGCAAAAATGACGATAACCCCGAGAGAGAGAACTAACCAGACTAGGATTCGAGCCCTCAACGCCATGGCGCTGCGTTGGGAGGCCGCGGCTTCCTGCTCCACCGGGAAGCGATAGTCGTCCGCGTAATCAGGCTCACCCAAAGTCGCGGGAGCATGCGAACTCAACGCGGCCGAAGGGCCCGGGCCGCGTATTTTGGTCTCGCGCCCGTCCGAAGCGTCTCTCACCCACCCCACCTCTTCACAATGGGGACAGCGCACCCGTACGGACCCTCCGACCGTGATCGCATCCCGGTCGACCTTCATCAGTCCGCCGCAATGAGAACAGCGCACTACTATAGGAGTCATCGATTCTCTGTTTTCATGGTCGAATTGTTTCCCTTTGTCTGGAGATCCAGAAAGAGCAGAGTCCCTCCCGTCACCGCCGCGGGAAGCAGCAGCACATTTATAATCGGCGCCGAAGCCACCGCAAGGCTCCCAAGCCCGAACCCGATTGTGGAGAAAACCCTTGAACGAATAAACCCCTGCTTTTGCCTGAACGTAAAATTTCGCCGGGCCATGGGGTAGCCGAGATACTGGTAAGATAGCATATACGCGGAGAGGAGTACGGTCACCAGCCAGAAGAGTATTGCGCCGATGCCGGGCACGAGCAAGAAGAGGAGACTCACCACAAGCATGCCCACATAAAGCGCCAAGATGCGTAACGCGTGAACCAGACCACGACCTGACTCCTTCAGCAATTGCAAGACTGAAAAGGGATTGTCTTCAAATTGTCCCGTCACGAGCTGCTCGGTCTTTTCGGAGATAAGCTCGTTGAATGGTTCAGCAATGGTGGTAGCTACCATCGTGAAGAGAAAAAAGAAAACCACGAGCACAAGCGCTCCCGCCACTACGAGCAGAATGTAATAGACCACTTGCCAATACAATTCCGGGCCCAAGAAGCGGTTTAGCAGGTCGGAGAACACGTGATACAGCACATAATAACCCACTCCCATAACGAGCGCAGTAATCAAAATGGGCGCGACGGCATACTTCCAGAGTTGCCGATGTGTCCAAACAAAAAGGGCCCCACGAAGAACATAGAAAGGAGAAGACAACATGCTTGCGCCGATTCGTCTGAATGGGCCTACTGTCGAGCCCGCGCTTCTTGATCGGCCGCGTCCGCGTTCCGACCTACACCGATAGATTTTCGGATCAGTCCCTCTTTTGAAGATTCTTAAGCAATTTCACTACTTCTCCTTCATCGGGAAACCGTCCGAGCTTCCTCTTGGAGAAGACCGAATCGCCCCCGAATTCCACCTCGAAGACCCCGCCCGAGGATCGAATCAACTCGGACTTGACGCCCAGCGCCCCTTTGAGTTCGTCCGCCAAACTGGCGGCTCTGGGCTCGTAGTTTCATTCGCCGCAGTAGATGATTTTGCATACATCGTCGGTTTTCAAGGCTTATTACCTCCTTAGGTGGTATTCAACGCGCCGCGCGCTGCTCAATTATATCCCCCGCGCCCGCGCCTTTTCAACGATTCGGCTCTGGAGAGCAATCTCTGTTTAGGAGTTGAATTCAAGGACCTTGATCTTCACCTTGCCGACCATTTTCAAGAGCGAAGTCATGTCCCTGCCCGATTCGCCGCTGGCTATCTTGATGTGTGTGGCGTCCGCGGGGATCTGATCGAGAGTCGGATCCACAGATAGCCACGAACCGTTGACGAACGATTCAGCCCATGCGTGGTACAGGAATCCCACATCTTCGGTGTACACCAGACCTGTTACCACTCGAGTCGGTATCTTCTGTGAACGCGCCAGCGCGGTATAGAGATTTGCATGAGACTGGCATTCGCCTTCGCCGGCTCGGAGCACCGAGAGAGCGGTAAAGGAATCCTTCATGCGGTTCTTGATGTTCTTGGCGGTCCACTTGACGAGCTTGACCACCTTTTCCAACTCAGGGTCCGCCGAATCCACTATTTTATTGGCCTGACTCACGATTTCCGGGTGGCTGGATTGGATGGAAATAGTGGATCCAAGATGCTCGCTCAGGTCCACGGACTCGGCGCGACTCTTGGCTTTGGCGGTCGCGGCCGGGGTCTCGGATCGGACTTCCACTCCGAAAGGCTCATTCGCCCCTTTTTTCCCGCTTGTCGTAACGGTCTGACGATGATCCGACGCGATCAGACCGGGATCGATCCCGTCCATCTCGATTTTCAGAAACCGCGTCTTTTCAGGCTGGGGGATGGGGTTTGCGACTCTAATAAGGCTGAAATCCAGCACCAGGTCTTTGCCCGGCCCTTTCTTTTTCAGGAACGCTTGGGCGGAAGCCTGGTCTTCCAACATGGTGATGAGCGACCCCTCCAGAGCCTTTTCCAGCACCGTGAGCCCGCGTCCGTCCAGCCAAGCGTAAATCTGGGAGCGGTCATAGTTGTTCTTCACCCTCCACATCGCCCCCTTCGGCCCCGGCTTTCCCTCGGCCTGAGAGACCTCCTGCTCGACATGTTCTACACCCTGCTTCCCCGGATTAAAGACGCCGAAGGAGTATTTCTCCCCATCTTTGAGCCCCCGGACCGCAGGCATGAGCGATATGGCGCTCGTGTGGTACAAGTTTCCGCTTACAGGGTATTCCTGCCTGACGGTTTGACCTTCCACCGAAATATCCACCCAAAAGCGATCCCCTTCCTGTCGCCCGACCATCCGCAGGTCTTTCCCATCCATTCTCATCAGCGACTCGAACGCGATGAGGGTCAGGTCAGGTCGCACCATGACTTTTTCTTTCATATTAATTTCATTGGTTTTTTTCAGCGCGGTCATTCGCATAAGGGAATCGCTGATGATTCGGAAATTTCTCCCTGACGGCTCTATACGAAAGTGACTGAAACCCACCTTTTCTTCTTGGAAGTACATGCCGTACCAGGCTTCCCGAAACGGCATCTTATCCAGGGTCGTGTAACCTTTAAGAGCCTGGGCTGGCACCGGTTCCGGCTCGGATTTCAGCGCAAAAGGCCGAAGAACGCATGATGCGTGCAACAACATCAAGCCAGCTGTAAGTATCAGAATTACGTGTTTCGTTATCATTGCGCCAAAGCCCAAGAATGGCTCACGGGACCGGGGAAACTCTGGACAGCTAAAGCTATTGGGGCCGTTCCCAGCGGCCTCCCTTGAATATGAGGTCTGGTGCAGTATTCCCGATAAGCAGTGCCAATTGGTGGCCGCACCTCCTCCGTATAATTAGGAAGTCTTCGTCCTTTTAGGTAGACCCTGTGGCTAGCCAAGAGTTTCGAGACGGACGTGTGCCATTCTCGAGCGAGGCATAGTATGTAGACTTCCCAACCGGATTTCCGATCGGCCAAGCCGGATAAAATATTTGCCGCCCGGGTCACGCCGTTTTGGAGCTGAGTCACCACCTCTCTGATGTGAACACTCTTGGATTTCAGCTCCACAATCGCCAAGACGTAGCGAAAATCCTTCCTGGCGAACACAATACAGTCACACATCGCTTCGTCTGAAAGCGGCGATTCCGCCCTCTCAACGACGTATGTGGAGAGTTCCTCTAGATTCAGTCTGCACCCTTTTTCTTTACAAGATCTGCTCGGATTAGAGCAGCACTTACGGAGAAGCCGTATGATATCGTCCCCCGGCGCGCTCATGAGCATCACTGGCTCGCGATGTTGGACTCAATAGAGTACAGCTCTTCATACAGCACTTCATAGATCCGCAAGAACTCCTCCTCCGAGATCCCAGTCTCTGGTATGACTTCCAGCTGCTTTATTTTGTACCCTTTGCTTCGTTTGTCATAACAGAACACGTGGGCAGCGATCTCTTCAGGTTTGAGGAACAGATCTTCGTGGAGATATTCCTTCGGTCGCTTTTCCCGTGGCACCTTATCGAGCATAATGAAATGGTTGAGCTGTTCAAGAAGATAGTCGCTGTGGGTCGTGATCACAAGGTTCACTCCACCCCGCACGAGCCGCACAAGGAATTTGGCAAGCAGCCTCTGATTTTCGGGGTGCAAGTGTGCTTCGGGCTCTTCAATGGTAAGCACGCTTCCATGCTTCACTTCATACTTGATGTAGAGCAATAGGGGCACCAATTCGGTGACCGACGACGAAGCTCGCGTAAGAGGGACCTCTGCTTGAGCCAACGAGTAAGTGATCTGGGGCAATCCGTATTCCGCCACCCTTTTCACATCAACGCTGCCTTTGAGGCACTCCCGAGCAAACTCGTCGGCAAGTTGGCTGAAGGGACCCTCCGCTTTTGGAATCCTGGTGAGGAAACTCAAGAAATCGTAGTATGCGCCAGGTGCTCGATAGACAGATCTTCCCGCGGCCGTCAGGTCGGCATGCTCTTCAATCACAGCGGGAACCAACGCCTGATACGACTGTACGATCCCTGAACGAGCGGCTGCCAGATAGTAAGCCTGCGATGGGATATTTCGTCGCAATTGAGTTCTGGCGTTACTATAGAGTTCCATTAATATGCGACTTCCAAACAAGGCCTCGCCTTTTGTTTCAGGGAATGAGCCCCGGAATTTGAACACGACGGCCTCTCCTCGCGTGCCACCATATTCGACTTCTTCCTCGACTGGGAGGCTGTCATCGCGCACAAACCGACAGCTAAACCTACCAGCCTCCTTAAGAAATAGCCCTCTGGTCGCCAACCCCTGCTCGCTAGAAGCTACTTTCACCTCGTGAGTCGTTGACACGATAGTAGTGTCGAATATGGGCCTAGGCGCTCTGCAAAGATTCTTTGGATCTGCCTGAAAAGATCGCCTCATCAACCTAGCTAGCCTCCCTCCATAAACGAGGCCAACTAAAGTTTCGGCGATTTTGGACAGAACTTCCCATTCGACATCAAGTGCTTCCCCGTCACGGAGATCAGAGATCCTCGTTTCAAGCCCACGCGCGACAGGATTTCTCCTCCGGTCAGGATAAGGAAATACTATATCGGATAGAAAATCCTTCGGATCAGACAAGGGGTCATGGGCCTTTAGGAGCGCGTCCAGAAACATGGCCGCATAGGACTTGCCGGAGTTATTTGGACCGATCATGAGGGTAAGCGGACGCAATGACACTTGGCCCGAAGCAATAGGGCCAAAATCCCTAAAATCAACCTGGAGATCCACCGTCTGGGATTCCACGAATTTCGCTCTCCTTATCATCCGCCTGCCCATCACTTAGCCTCGTGCTTGTATCACGCCCGACTGAAAGCCAATTATTGGGCCCGTCGCCGT
>VGSG01000142.1 GCA_016875095.1 Deltaproteobacteria bacterium | reverse complement strand
CGAACCGGGCTCGGCTGCGTTTTCTCCCGAGAACTGTGTCACACTCCATGACCTGGCCCGTTTCGTCCATGAGAAATCATATCGTGAAATGTTCATGATGGGCGACAACGTGGGAGATCTCAGAGGAGCGGCGTACAAGCTCGATGTCTTTTTGCCCATAGATCTTTATATTGTCGATCTTGGGGGAGGGGTCACGGGAACACCGAAACATCAGAAGCTGAAGCGTTCTCAAATCGCTTCCATGCCTCTGTCCGCGCTCTTGACGGGAATGCTTCACAAGAAGATTCCTCGGTTCGGCCCTCGCCCCATGGACGTGAGTGGCTTGCTATCTGTTATGCTGCGCCATGCCACAACGAGCCCGGAGGCCGACAGCACGTTTCGTGACCCATGTTATGCGATGATATCTGACAAATACACAAACTTCACCGCAAGAGTGGGCTATCACTTCAGTGTTGTGGATACCTATTGCGGCGAAACCCAGAACAAGAATTACATCAGCCTTCTGTTTCAGGGGGGAGCGGCTGACTTCGTGCGCCGGACTCGCAGAACCAGAGCGATGGCAGACATTCTTAAGGAGCATGGGTTTTCAGTGGATCTCAAGCGGGACCTGATCAGCGCTCGGCTCAGTAAGGGGACTCGCGAGGAGACCGTGAAGCAGCTCGAAATGTTAGGCTCGCTTCTCCAGTTCTTCAGGCAGATGGACGCCGCTATGGCCAATGATGACGCCGTTGTTCTTTTCAGAGATGCCTTCTTGCGAGGTGATTACGGCCTGGAGGAGCTGACAAGGCGCTAGCATTTCTCCGCCACTTCCGTGGCATAGCCTTTACGCTCATACGCGTTTTCAATGCAGGAGACCAGGTTCTCCACCGGGCAGGGCTTCATCAACACGTCCGCTGCGCCCAGCTTCAGCGCTTCCGACACTTGGCTCAAATTGATGTTTCCGGAAAGGAAGACTACGGGGGTTAGTTTATCGCGCTCGTGTATCGCCTTCAAGGTATTAAGCCCATCCAGGCCGGGCATGCGCTGGTCGAGCACAATGACGTCAAATTGCCGGCTCGTCAGCAAATCAAGCGCGGCGAGGCCGTCAGGAGCGCTGTGCACTTCCATGCCTCGTCTGGTGAGCACTTTGGTGAGTGAATCGACGAAGACCCTTTCATCATCGATCAGAAGAACCCTTATTGGACTGGTCATGGCTTAACAACTCCGTTTACTGTAGGGATTTTTTCACGTGCGCAACGTTTTGCGTCGAAACGCTTGGCCGATTTTCTCTTCCAAATCGCCCAACTTAATCGGCTTTGTGGTGTAGTCGTAGGCCCCAAGCTCAAATCCGTCAAGGGCCATATCCACAGAACTATATCCTGTGAGGATGACTACTTCCAGTTGGGGCCATTTCTTTTTCAGCTCTCTCAGGACGGTTATGCCGTCCTTGCCGGGCATGTTCTGGTCCAGTATCACCACATCGAACTCTTTTTCTTCGACGATCCGCAATGCGCTTTCACCGTCATATACTGCTGAAACCTCATAACCCCTCCGAGAGAGGAGCTTCAGCAAATTCGCAACGAAAGGGACTTCGTCATCCACTAAGAGCAGCCTGGGCTTTCTCATTGTCGTCTTTTCTTTCCTCCTGCAAGAAATCGCTTTGATTACTTCGCCGGGACCGCAAGAAGTCGTTTCACCGACTCCTTTCTCCTGGTTTGCGCGGAATCGTCTGGGTCGCCGTCCCGGCAGGGCAAGAAGACCTCAAATTCAGAGCCCTTGCCTTCCTCACTCCTCACTGAGATGGCGCCACCCATCTGCCTGATGATGCTGTAAGAAATTGAGAGGCCCAATCCCGTCCCTTGGCCCACCGGCTTGGTCGTGAAGAAGGGATCGAACACCCGCGCCAGGTTTTCGGCGGAAATGCCCGACCCGGTGTCGGCCACGGTCGCTATCACGCCTTGACGCTTGCCGTCTCGTCGCGTAGTGATGCGGATGCTCCCGTACGGTTTGCCTTCATGGGCATCGATGGCGTTGCCGATGAGATTCACGAATACTTGTTCCAGTTCAAAATCGTAACCGCGAATGCTGGGGAGATCCTCCTGGAAGTCCACGCTGATCTGAACCCCGCGGCTGCCGGCCCGTTTCTCTAGGAGGCCTACCACATCTTTCACCGCCGCGTTGAGATCCACAAACCGCATGGGCAAAGCGATTCTTCGAGAAAATCGCAAGAGATTCTGAGTAATGTGACTACACCGCTCCACCTGGGCGTCAATCTGGCCAAGAGAGGCCGCAAATTGCTCCTTGAAATCCGTGGACAGGCCCTGTTCCGTTTCAACCAAGTCAAGTATCACTTGATTTTCTGTAAGAATTACGGCCAAAGGATTGTTTATTTCATGTGCGACACCCGCGGCAAGTTCCCCTATGGAAGCCAATTTGCTGGCCTGCATAAGTTGCCTATTCAATTCCTCTGCCTCGTTGTCCCGCCTCTTCAACGTCTTCACCATCTGTCCGGTGGTAAAGACCGAGACTATCAAAATCGCCAGGACGCATGAGTGGAGAAGGATCAAGACAACAGTGTTGACGCGGTTAATATCCCCAAAAACCTCTGAAAAATCCTGCTTCACCACGAGTAGCCACTGCGGGTGTCTGAGCCATGAGTAAGCCACGATCTGTTGGGAACTGGATTGCAAGAGGCCGTATTTGATAAGGTTTGCGCTAACTATGCCGCTTTCCGGAGTGAATGGATCCGGGGGATGAATGGGATCGGCGCTCAGTATGCCGCTTCCCCCGGTGAAGGACTCCATGGGAAACGCGGCTTTATCCATAATCTTGCCCTTGAACTTTGGGCTCGTCTGATAGATACCGTCTTTGTTGACCAAGAAAACTTCGCCGGTTTGGCCGAGCCCCGCCGTTTCAACAAGGGAACTCAGGAACTCCTGATAAATGGTGGCCCTCAAAATCCACGTGGCCCCCCCCTTCCGGCAAAGGACAGCAATGATGAAGTGCGGGATTTCTCGATATCCCATAAACACGTCGCTCACGTAGACGCCTTTTGCCATAACCTCCTTGAACCAGAACGTTTGAGAATAGTCTTTGTCCATTAGATCGTAAGGGCCGACGTAAGCCAGGTGCTTTCCTTCCAGCCCAATGACGCCCAGATCGGTGAAAAAGGAGCCTTCTCGATTGAGGATATGGAAGACCTGACCAAGGTTTGAGGCGTCTTTCAGGTAGTCCAGGGAATGGGTGAAGGCCACGAGCTTGAGATCCGATGTGCGCTCATCGAGAAAGGACTCCACTGTTTTCCGATTGTATTCCACGGTCCTTTGAAAGTAGGCTGCCATCCGAGACATGGAGAACTGGGCATAATAGAGGTAGCTGATCCAACCCACCACAAGCAGTGGCAGGACAGAGCAGATCACCGCCCCAAAGACGAATCTGCGCAGCAGTTTGGGATAGGAGCGAGAATGAACGTCCGGGACTTGCAAAGGACCTCCTTTCACGGCCTCAATCCCTCCGAGCATGAAGTCTCTCCGGGAAGTTAGGACAGGGCGAATCCTTTCCCGCATCGAGCTGCGACATTGACGCCGTCATCATAGCCTGCGGGCAGATCTCTTGACCCAGAGCGGGGCCTGGGCCCAACTGTTTCTGAGCAAAAACTATGCCTCACAACTCGTACCATCACATAAATCCGCGCCTGCCTCTCAAAATATCGCGCAAGCACAGAAAGGGTCGATTATCCGCTCCCTAATCAAAGCCCGTAGTGAATGAACTTGCATCTCCGCCGCCTAAACTCACGGGTTGACTCAATATCGGAAGACGTCAAGGAGGTCTAGGGTTTTGCTCTTTTGTGGGATTCAGGTCAGCGCGTGAAGCTCACGGGGAGCGACGGGATATAGGCCACAAAGGCCACTTCCTCGCTCGCTCCCGCAATTGCCTTGAGCGGCGAAATTAGGCTTCTTTTTCGTTCATGAGCAATCCCGCGCCAGAATTTCTGTCAGGGAAGAACAGGTTCCACTTTCTCTCCTCCGCGCGGACTTTGACTTTCGGTTCTTCGATAAGGGGCGCGGATTGCCGGCTCAGAAAGTGGTCGGCCAATTGGCAAGCAACCGCCGACTCCGGTAACCGCCGTCGTGTCCTCTGGCGAGCTTGAGGAGATCGATCAGGACCTTACGAGTATCCCGCGGATCGATAACGTCGTCCAATAAGTTCAGACCCGCCGCCTTCCACGGCGCGCCCGCAACCCTCATCTGCTGCTCCGCCAGATCGCGAGCGGCCTTCACGTCGTCCGACTCGTCTATTTTCCTGCGGTACACAACATTTGCCGCGACTTCCGGCGCCATAAAGCTGATTTCCGCGTTCGGCCAAGCCAGGACGAAATCCGCTCCCATGCCGGTTCCGCACATGTTGGAGTACGCCATGCCATAGGATTTGCGGATCACGATGGACACTTTCGGAACCGTGGACAGGGCCACGGCCTCAATGAAGTTGATGATCTTACCGGGCATCCGTTTTAGTTCCGCGGCCTTGCCGACGAGAAAACCGGGAGTGTCATGCAGAAAAATGAGGGGGATATTGAAAGAATCGCACAGACAAATGAAACTGCAACATTTGTCGCAACCGTCAGGCCCCATTGCGCCGGCCATGTGCATCGGCTGGTTGGCGATAATTCCTACGCTGTGCCCGTCCAAACGCGCCAAACAAGTGATCACGCTTCGATCGAAGTCAGGCTTAAGCATAAATATCTGCTCATCATCCACAATGGTCTTGATAACCTGTGTCATATCGTAACCGCGGCGAGACTCATCCGGAATGATGGAGAGCAGCCTCTCCTGTCGCGATTCCTGGTCTTGTCCACGCGGAGGCGCCACCGGAGGCAATTCCTGCCCGTTGGACGGTAAATAGGAGAGGAACTCCCGCACCATACGGAAACAATCCGACTCGTCTTCGGCCGTACGGTCCACTTGACCCGTGATTTCGGCATGGATTCTCCATCCGCCCAGATCTTCGTTTTCAATCTTCTCGCTGGTGGCCACTTCCAGCACCCTGGGACCGGAAACCGCCATGCACGACCCTTTGACCTGAACCACGAAATCCGCGAGCGCGGCCAACCAGGACGGCCCTCCGAAACACTCACCCATGATTGTGGCGATAAGCGGCGCCTGACGGCATCGAATAGCCATTTCTTTTCGCATGGTCATGGAACTCAGCCCGTCGGAGCCCAGAATGTCCGGGATGCGAGCGCCTCCGCCTTCGCCTAGATGGATTATGGGATAACCTTTCTCCGTCGCCCAAGCGCTGAGTCGGTGTTCTTTTCCTACGCCTACGCGGCCTCCTGTCCCCGCAAAGACCGTGGCGTCGTCCGCGCTTATAGCAACAATCCGGCCGTCAATCGTCCCGAAGCCGCACACTTTTCCGTCAGCCGCGGTCTTGGCTTCCATACCGGGTATGTCCGAATGGTTGAGCAAGCCGATCTCGAAAAAGCTCCCCGGATCCAGCAGGCTCTCGATGCGCTCCCGTGCGACGCCTAATCCCATGGAGCGCTTCCGAGCCACTTTCTCGGCGCCGCCCATCTCTCCGGCCATAGCTTTTCGACGTTTCAATTCTTCGATGGCTTCTTCCATTCCCATTGCCGACCGCCTCCTCATGGACTGAACCGCCGTTACCGGCCTATCCAAAATATAATGGCACAAAAAATCCCTTCTGTGGGCACAAAATGACCGCGATCCCGCGGAGAGTCCCGTGGACCCGGGCGTGGAAGCGTCCTGCCACGACCCCTTGGGCTGAGGCGCGCGAATTCTCGCTGGGGTTGGTTGGAGTTTGAGTTTTGCCCGGAGGCGCGGCCGAGCCCCGCCAATCATTTTCGCCGCGGGGATTCAATCTGCGCCGTAGCGCTTCTCTTCGTAACTCAGGCCACACATTTCGGACAGTTTCTCGGACTGATAAAATGTGGCGCTCATAAAGTTGTGGCGGCGCACGCCTGTCTTGCTCAGCCCCAGAGCGCCCGAGACCGTGTCGTGTCTGATCCTGGATCGGCGAGTTCGGCCGAGACAAAACCGCTCGCCAATGTGATGTTCGGCAAGTAGTTCTGAAGTGAGTCCTGGCGCCTCACTTCCACGGCAGCACGTCGAACGCGCGGCAGGATGTCTATGAAGCAGTCAAGCGCCCGAGGATCGAAATGAGCGCCCCTGTCACGGAGCATGATCGCAAGGGCTTTCTCTTCCGGGTACGCGATTTTGTATGGCCTTTCATTCACCAGCGCATCGTACACATCCGCGATCGCAACGATGCGAGCGCCCTCCGGAATGCTTTTTCCGGCGAGTCCATCCGGATACCCTCGACCGTCCCAACGTTCGTGATGGGACAGCGCAATCTCCTTGGCCATGCGCAACACCGGGATGTCCGATTTTCCCAGAATGCTGGCGCCGATCCGACTATGCTCTTTCATGATTTCCCATTCCTCGGCGCTCAGGCCCCCGGGCTTGCGCAGAATCCTGTCGGGAATTCCAATCTTGCCGATGTCATGCATAGTCGCGGCCAGTTGTATGTCTGCGACAGCCTCGGACGGCCAGCCAAGGGCCCTCGACATTTCGGCCGAATACAGCCCGATCCGCTGGATATGCTCGCCGGTCTCGATGTCGCGAAATTCCATCGCCGACATAAGCCGTAGGACTATCTCGTATTCCCGATCCCTGATCCTCACAGTGCGCGCCATAACTTCCTGTTCCAGCGACCGCTCGTATTGGCGGCTCACGAGGTGTAAGCGCCGCCGTTCCAAGGCGCCCGCGACGGATATGATAATTTCCTTGCGCCCAAACGGCTTGGTTATGTATCCGTATGCTCCGTTAGTCACGGCGCTGACGCCGGTGCTGTCGTCGTTCACTCCTGTCACCATGATCATCGCAACGTCCGGGTGCTTGGCCTTTGCGCGGCGGAGCAGCTCGATCCCCGAGATACCCGGCATGATGATGTCGCTCACCACAAGATCCCAATGATCGCGCGACAGCAATTCCAGCGCCTCTTCTCCGTTGGCGGCCACCGCGCAGGAATATCCCTCCGCGCTGAGATAACGATCGAGAATTCGTCCGATGTCCGGTTCGTCGTCCACTATGAGAATTTTCGCCATCGGTTCTCTTTGCATCGCGCCAACCCTCCTCCGCCTCCTATGGAAACCCTTGAGCCCCCGACTGCCCCGCCTACGGCATTGAGAGCTCACTTCATTGGCCGTGGACGACCGGCTCAGCGCCGTTACGGCCCGTCCTTGAGGACTAATCAGGTTGTGTGTTTGAAACCGCTGTCTCCATTCCGCTCTTGGAGGCGCTAACGTGGAGTGAACCTGAAATCACCGGGATACGACAGGAGTGCTCGTGGACTTGATTTTCATCCCTTCGCGCGATTCTTAATTCCAGCGCCTGCGCCTCGCCGTGGCGTCCCTGTTTTCGATAGACGCTTGAAAGATCGCGTAGCACGTTGGATACCCGCCTGCCGTCCCAGCCCGTACTTTGAGCCAACACGTCTAATGCCCTCTCGTAGTACGATCCTGCGGCCACATAATCGCCGTCACCTT
>VGSG01000141.1 GCA_016875095.1 Deltaproteobacteria bacterium | reverse complement strand
ATCGTGGTCGTTGGACTGATGTGGAAAAGGGGAGAAGCTCATGCTCGCTATTTCTTCTTTGGTAACATCCCGGTTCCAATCTACGCTGTTTTGCATGCCGGTTTCTTGGCGGGCATCATACCGTTTAATCTCATCTTGTTCCAATCTCTCCAGTTTGGATTTCTGTTTGTGGGTCTGTTCTTCACCTTGGCCCTCGCGGACCGATACGCGATCATGCAACGAAGCGCTCAGAAAGACCTGGAGACCCAGGTCGCGGAGCGTTCGGCGGAGCTGGTGGAAGCCAACCGGGAGCTGCGCGATGAGAGGGATAAGGCGCAGAAGTATCTGGACATCGCGGGAGTGTTAATCGTAGCCCTTAATCTTGAGGGAAAGGTGACCCTCATTAACCGAAAAGGATGTGAGGCGCTTGAGATCAGTCCCGATCAGATTATGGGCAAAGACTGGTTTGAAGCGTGTTTGCCGGAGCGAGACCGGGCTCGAGTCCGGGAAGTATACTTCCGGTCCGTAACAGGTCGCACCGATCTGCCGGAGTACTTTGAGAACCCTGTTATGACCACGAGTGGTGAGGAGCGGCTGATATTTTGGCATAACTCCTTGATAAAGGACCAATCGGGAAACATAGTCGGCGCCCTGAGTTCGGGAGAGGACATAACCGACCGCAGACGGTCCGAGGAAGCCCTAGGGGCGAGTGAGTCGAAATTCAGGGCATTGACCGAGCTCTTGCCGCAGACAGTCTTTGAAATGGACTTGAGCGGGAAGCTGGCTTTCTTGAATCGTGTCGGATTCCAATTCACCGGCTATTCGGAAAAGGACTTGGTCACCGGCCTGACGGCATTCCAGTTAGCTGTTCCTGAGGATCGGGAGCGAGTTGCCGAAGACCTGTTGAGAGTTGCCCGCGGAGAAAAAGTTGGTAGCAACGAATATACGGCGCTAAGAAAAGACGGCGCCACCTTTCCCGTGGTAGTTTATTCCGCTCCGATCATGCGTAACAAAGAGGTGGTCGGTTTCAGAGGAGTAGTAATCGATGTGACCCCCCTTAAGAAAGCAGAGGAGATGGTTCGAGAAAGCTACGAGAAATTGGAGGATTATGCCCAGTCGTTGGAGTTTAAGGTCGAGGAGAGAACGCGGCATCTGGAGACTGCGCGAAAGGAGCTCGATGCATATGCCAAGAAGTTGGAGTACGCGAACGAAGCGCTGCGGAACTTGATTTCCGGAACAGAGCTACAGAACAGAGCGCTTATCCATAAGGTAGGGGGCGAACTTCGGGTAACGGTAATACCCCTGCTGAATAATCTGGCCGCGGTCCACCCTGACGTGGATACCATCAGGCTCATTGCTACCATTCAAGATCGCATTGACTCACTCGTCTCCTCACTGGCGCCATCGGTTGACGAGGAAGCGCTCCTGACGCCACTGCAAGCAAGATTGTGCGAGATGATAGCTTCCGGACTTAGCTCCAAAGAAATTGCGGCCATAATGGGAGTGACTCCCCAAGCAATCAGTTTCCACAGGTATCATATTAGAAAGAAACTCGGGTTGACCGGATCGCGCGATGATCTTGCTCACTTCTTGCGGAACAAGCTGCGCGGGCGTTCCGTCAACCCCGAATCAGTCCATGAATAGACGTGGCGCGTGCCCATCTTCGCTGCTTGAAAGGTTTGTGCGGCCCGTATTGGGTAGGCGTCATACCCCATTTGCTATTACATTACTAGTAGTTCTCGCTTTGTAAACAATTTAGAGGAGTTAAGTCAGTTCGGCTCGCGTGGATAGGGAAATTACAGGAGACAATGGTTGACCTGTCTGAAAGTCCGCACTATAAATTTTTGGGGAGGCGCAGGAACTTGCGTGATCTCTGCGCGGAAGAGGGGCAGATCCTTTTGCGGAGAAAGCCTGACGTCAGAGTCGTAGAACCTACTCATCATACTGTCCCCAGGGTGGATCCGTAATCCTCTTCAAAGGGGATGGAGATGTGTTTTGTCTGACACTGAATCGATATTCGGAATAGATTGACGGTGGGCGATGTTGTCTGGCACGGATCTTACAGGGCGCAATAGCTTTCTTGTCTTCCGGATACCGATCAGGTATCGCGTTCACCGTTTCTATTTCCGTGAGATCGAGCCGTAGCGGCCACTCGACGCGGCGCGGCGCGCTGGCGGCCGGCGCGGACAATCACAGCCGTGGTCATAGCCCTCCATAGCTTGAGCAGGGGGAATATGCAAGATCCTGACAACAGCGGTAAAGTGCTGACCCTGCAACGCCGGGGGGGAAAGAATGGCGCTATGCAGTCTCGGAGCGCGCACGCGAGCGCTGACGTGGGAAGTAGGGTAGCGTCGCCAACAGAGTCGGCGCGATGGTCCGAACATGACGACCCTGAGGAGCTCCCGGAAGAAGCGGAGGCCACGGAGACCATCGATTTCGGTCAGCTCTTCACGAAGGAGCTTACTGAATCCGGCAGCTTCGATGTCCGCTACGAGATCTGGTCATCCAGTTTCGGCAAGGCGCTCCAAGCTATGCCCGTCCCCGCCATGCTCATCAATCAATCCCGCGTCGTATGGGCGACAAATGAGGCGTGCAAAAGGATAAGTGAGGACTATGAGCGAATCCGGGGTATGGAGTACTCTGAATTGTTTTCGCATCCGGAACCGAAAGAGAAGGCTCTGGGAGTCCTGGAGGACGTGTTCAGCAAGAGAAAGCCGCGGGTCATGGAGGGACTCATCCGATTTCAAGACAGACGGCTCTGGGCTCGGATGACCCTGCGCTCCGTCAGGTTGATGAGCGAACGATTCGTTCTTCTCCTCGTCGAAGATCTCACAAACGAAAAGAAGCTGAGCAGACAACTGGAGAAGCGCGTGGCCGAACGAACGGCCGAGCTGTCCCGGGCAAATGAGAAATTGCGACAGAGGGAGCGCTTTCTTGCCAGCATTTTCCATAGCATCCAGGATGGGATCAGTGTGCTTGATTCCGAGCTCAAGGTAGTTCGGGTCAACCCTGCTATGGAAAAATGGTACTCTCATATGATGCCGATAGTGGGGAAGAAATGCTATGAGGCGTACCATGGCCGCAATCGCCCGTGTGGCGTCTGTCCTGCCCGGCAAACGCTTGCAACCGGACAATCAAGCTGCGAATTGATACCCAAGACAGGGCCCGGCGGGGAAAACGCCGGGTGGCTGGATCTTTATACGTTCCCGATCACTGACGCGGCCACCGGCCAACTCAAAGGGGTGATCGAATACGTCAGGGATGTTACGGACCATAAGAGACTGGAGGAAGAGCTTCGCCAGGCCGTGAAGATGGAGGCCGTGGGGCGTTTGGCCGGGGGAGTCGCCCATGATTTCAATAATCTACTTACCGCCATCATGGGTTACTCCAGCATGCTCGGGAGCCAAATAGGGAAAGAGGGGGCCGGGTACGACAAACTCGTGCAGATCAAAAAGGCCGCACAGCGCGCGGCCCAATTGACAAAGCAACTTCTCGCTTTCAGCAGACGACAATTACTGGAGATGAAGGTCATCAATTTGAATGAATTGCTCCAGGATCTTCAAGCGATGCTAAGCCGCATGATTGGTGAGCAGATTGATTTGGTGACCGTCTTGGACCCGTCGGCGGGGAATGTGAAAGCTGACCCGGCGCAAATAGGCCAGCTCGTTCTGAACCTTGTCGTGAACGCTCGTGACGCCATGCCGAAAGGAGGAACGCTCACCATCGAGACCGCCAACACCTTTGTTGACCAAGCCTACGCGCGGGCCGCATCCGAAGTGAAGCCCGGGAACTACGTCATGCTTTCGGTAACCGATACAGGTCATGGCATGGATGCTGAAACGCTCTCGCGATGCTTCGAACCGTTTTTCACCTCAAAAGAGAAGGGCGCCGGTACTGGCCTGGGGCTCGCTACCGCGTATGGAATCGTGAGGCAGCATGAGGGGCACATCAGTGTTCACAGCGAGCCGGGGAAAGGGACCACTTTTCGCATACACCTTCCTCGGGTCATGGAGGAATCGACGAAAGATCCTTATCCCTCCGGCGTCCACGAGAAAACAGGCGGGACTGAATCGATTCTGCTTGTGGAAGATGAGGAGAGCGTCCGAGATGTGGCATCTGAAGCACTTGAAACACTCGGGTATCATGTGTTGCAAGCTTCATCCGCTGAGGAAGCCATTACGATCTCCACCGATCACCCGGGGCAGATCGATCTGCTTCTGGCGGATGTCATACTCCCGAAGATGGATGGCAGAAGTTTGTTTAGCTCCTTAGTGGCCTCTCGACCCGAAATGAAGGTGCTATACATGTCGGGTTACACGGAGGACTATATCGTTCATCATGGCGTGCTGGACCCTGAGATCAGCTTCTTGTCCAAGCCGTTTACCCTGGACGCTCTCGCCGCAAGAGTCCGAGAGAAGCTCGATCGACCCTGAGGAATCAACGCGAAGGTCGCTCAAGTAATCAGTCTTACTGTTGGCGACCAGCGGGTAGACCGCTCGGGAACGGTTAACTCGGAGATACGGCGAGTACTCTCCTTCATATGATCCGGTTGGAGGTTGATTCGGTGGACAAACGTGTGATCAAGGCAAAAGAGGTCGTGGCAGACATACGGGCTGGAATCGATGATGTTGGACTCATGGATAAGTACAAGCTGACTGCCAGAGGGCTTGATAGCTTGTTCCAAAAGCTTCTGACCGCAGGCTTGATATCGCGAACGGACTGGACGGCTCGCAAGGCCGGGCGGGAGGAAACCGTAGAGCTGGTGGAAATTGAAGCCGCACTTCCTAAGGAGGGTGGCGGTCATAGGGGCCAACGACAGGCGAACAGTCGTTCCTTCTCCGGCAAGGTCGAACAAGTTGATATCCTTGACTATGTTCAATGGTTGCTCGTGAACGGCATGCAGACGGTGCTGGTAGTTCTTCCGCACCGCAACGTTCCGTCCAGGCTCTTCTTAGATCGGGGGAGAATCGCGCATGCGCTGGCGGGCGAGGCCGAAGGAGAGGAGGCATTCTATCGGATGGCGCTGTACACCAGCGGGGAGTTCGTCCATCTGCCGTGGACGGAACCCGAGAAGATCACCATAGAATCGGACCCGACCTCGTTGCTTTTTGAAGCGGCTCGGAGAAGGGACGAGGCTGAAACGGATATCGTTTCAATTGCTGGGGTGGCTGCCGAGGCCAGATAAGGGTGGGGGGCAAAGAACTATGCCCAATTCAAGTCCTTTGTACCGTCGCTGGCCTAACGAGGTGAGAAAAAAGTTCCTATTATTGGACCATGATTTGGTCAATGCCCGCCACGTTGAGAAGCAACTGGTTCGCGCCGGTATGTCGGTTTCGCTATGCCAAGAGGCCCGGGAGTTGCCCGACTTGCTTCGAGCCTCCCGCTTCGACGTCTTGCTCATTGATCTGTCCTGGCATTCGCATGTGGGTACCGGTTTCCTCACGCAACTTAGGCAATCTTGGCCGCAGCTTACCATCGTGGCAATGAGCGCTGTGGATTCCCAGGATTTAGAGCATGACGCTATTTCGCGCGGCGCCGACCTCTTCACATGTAAGCCTGTCCACGTATGGCGTCTGCTCGAATTTGTAATGGGAATCGAAGCATCCCGCTCATTCAAAGGGATTATTGAGGGAATAGACCTACTGGAACTCTTGCGTTTTCTGCAGTGGAACCAAAGCCAACTTACGTTGGAAGTCACTTCAAGAGGTTTCCCACGGGCCTTTATCTACGTGGAAGCCGGTAATGTTGTCCATGCCGACTGCGGTGACTTGGTGGGAGAGCCTGCCGTTTATAGATGCTGTTGTTTCCGGGGAGGGATTTTTTACACCTTGCCGTGGCGAGAGCCGTCTCGGAGGACGATCTACATAACTAACGAATCTCTGTTGCTAAAGGCGGCCGGCATCCGGGACGATTTGCTCACGAGACAGGCATCCGGGGTCGACCAAGGAGTGACAGGAGGAGTCAGCGTAGCATCCACGGGCATTCGAAGACCCTGGGGCAGGGCTGCACTGGGAAAACCGTAGTTCGGAACGCACAACATCAGGAGCACAATTTTCGGCCACAAGAGGCAGCAGGAAGATGTCCGATAATCATTATGCGCCACTGATAAGAGCGGCCATAGCGGGCCAGGCAGCAGCCGTCCGAAGACTCCTTCTCGAAGGTCAGGTCCAAGTGGACACGGCGGACGAGGAAGGGAGAACCGCATTGTCGTTCGCTGCTGAGGCTGCCCAGACTCATGTGGTGGATATATTGATGGAAAATGGCGCGTCGGTGAACCACCGGGATTGTGAGGGACGCACCGCCTTGATGATGGCGGCTGCAAGTGGAACGCTCGGTGTTGTCCTGCGGATTCTGGCTCGGGGTGGAGACGTGAACAAGGCCGATAGTTGCGGCCAAACAGCTTTGATGGAGGGCGCCTTCTTCGGTCATCTTGACGTATGCGAGCAGTTGCTGGAAGGAGGAGCCAAAGTCAATGCGGCCGACTCCCTGGGATGCACGCCTCTGTTTTGGGCTGCGGCTAATGGCCACGCAAGCATAGCGGACCTTCTCATAAGAGCCGGCGCCTACATCGATGCCCCGACAGCAGAAGGCGAGACTCCGCTCATGCGAGCGTCTATGTGGAGTCAGTCAGAAGTAGTGAAAGTGCTCTTGGCCGTGGGCGCGCGGATCGACCTTCAAGATAATAACGGCAATACCGCGTTGATAAAGGCCGCGGGAACAGGACGGGCAGAGGCGTGCAAATTACTGATCGATGCCGGCTCGGACCTCTCGGTCACTAATCAGTGGGGAGACTGCGCTCTCACTGAAGCAGCGTATTCAGCTCGAGCAGAAGTAGTAAGGCTCCTTCTCGACTCGGGCGCTGACGTGAGAGTCCGAACGAAATATGGAAACTCGCCGTTGCACAGGGCCGCATACAGGGGAAACCAAGAGGTGGTGGACCTGCTTCTTCGCCACGGGGCCGATCCTCATGAAAAGAACAAGTATGGAAATAACGCGCTTCTGGAAGCTTGTTTGAGTGGCAGTGCTCAAGTTGTGAGGCTCCTGATAGACGCGGGAGGCAATGTTAATTCCGAAGATAGTGAAAAACGGACCGCGCTCATGTTGGCCGTCTTCTTCCAGCACGCGAGTATCGTGGAAGCTCTCCTTTCAGCCGGCGCCGACGTGAACCTGGCAGACCGGGAAAGCAAGAGCGCGCTTGATTGGTGTCTGCTATCATACGACCCTGAGGTCTCAGATCTGCTGCTGCAAGCCAAGTCCGTTGAGGCGCATGATTCCTCCAATCGAGGAAACCTCCTTGTCAAGGCCTCGCGGCGGAATCTTGCCCGAATGGTCTCTCAGCTCATCGACCATGGTGCCGATGTCAACGAGTGTGACGACGACGGGAAGACAGCGCTGATGGTGGCGGCCTCCCGAGGGCACGAAGAGCTGGTGCAATTACTTGTGAAGCGCGGTGCGAAATTGGACCTCGCCGACAACAATGGCGACACAGCGCTCACCAGGGCCTCCAGCATGGGACATCTGAGCATCGCAAGATTTCTGGTCGGCTGTGGGGCCGACCTCAACGCTGTAAACCGTTTTGGTAATAACCCTCTGATGAGGGCTTGCTTCAAAGGACATCGTAAGATTGTCGATCTGCTGATAGATTCGGGGGCGAATATTACCGCCACAAATCGAACAGGCAACA
>VGSG01000140.1 GCA_016875095.1 Deltaproteobacteria bacterium | reverse complement strand
GGCAGGGCTTGTAGAGGAGTACCGACAAAAAGTGAGGCGGGCGCAGGAGAAGAGGCTTCAGAGGAACCTCTCAAGAGCAAATCAACAACCAACACCTTTTTTCTCTTGATCTGCCTGAAACAGTACAGCAGTGCATTCTGGCAAAATCCAATTGGTCGAGCTTCTCTTAGAGAGAGGAGCGGATGTCAACACTCACAACTACTATGGTCCTTCGGTTTTGGTTGCAGCTCGCTCTGAGCCCCCTTCAGCGACCATCCTGAGGGACCCCGAAATACTAAAGCTATTGATTGATCATGGTTTCGATATTGAAGCCAGGAACTCGTCGGGAAGATCGGCTTTGCTGGAGGCGTGTGCCTGGGGGTGGAGCGAAATAATTAGGGCCCTTTTGAATGCAGGAGCGAGAACAGATGTTAGGGACGAATGGGGGCACACTGCGCTCACGATAACAAGGGAAAGGAGCGGACGCGCTTACAGAAACAACGAGGAGCTTCTCTTAACCTATGGGGCTAAAGATCCTTTTGAACACCTTTACCAGGACGGGAAGCCGAAAACTTGACGACCCGTCGGTGGCCATATCTATTGCCGCGAAGGATACTTAGGATGGTGAGCGCACAGGCGTCACCGCGCAAAGTTTAGTCGTTGCGCGTTCGCCTGCCGGACTTATGGCGATAAAGGCTCGGCCCCTGGGGAGGCGGGCCGCACGTTCGATGTTCTGTGTTTTACATAGGATTTCTTTGAGGCCTACGCATAAGACATGAACATTAGAGGGCATGTATGCCCTGAATAATCGCTTCAGCCAATTTGCTTGCGAGTTGCGCCGTAGCTAGTTGAACGGCTGCGTCCGCCTCGTAGTCCGCCTTGACTCGTTTGCCACGCAAACTATCCAGGTCGTCGCCAATTCGCACGCGGGATCTGTCCCTGCTATTGCGGAACTCGTTAATGACCTGGTTATGGATGTTGCGCCCTGCCAAGCTAAGGCCTTCGTTCCTGAGTCTTTCGTGTGCAGTGTGGTGAGCAGCGTAATATGCGCGGCTTACAGCCGCACGATACTTGGCCTCATCCCCATGAGGCAAGGGGTTACTATGTTTAGAGAGGCTCTGTGCAAAGCCGAGAAATTCAGACCAATCGAAGGTCATATGAACTCCACGTCCAGGCCCAGAAAGTCACCGTGCTTTGCGAACACGTCAAGCCACCAACTATCCTGAAGGTGCCTGCGTCGCTCGAAAGCTTCCTCCGGGGAGAGGTCAGTAATGATAACAATGATCAGACGCATCAGCTCAAGGGGGTCGTCTTCCTCGTTCTCAGGGTCCACCAAAACTTGCAGTGACAGCCTAGCCTCCGGGAAGAAGCTGGCTTGCCGGAAGATTGTGTACGCATCGGCCAAGACTGCGACGAGGTCTTGATGAGTTACGAGGAAATCCGTAACCGCAGTGCGGTCTGCCACTTGAAAAAGATCTAAGATACTATCTGCCGATGCTTTTTTGGCGAATCCGGGCTCAGCTGCACGCAAACAGTTCGTCAGACGACGGGCACACCGTTGAAGCAGAACGGTCGGCGACGGGGTCTCAAATAGTAAAGCCTCCATAACCTGACCATAACCTGCCGGCAGGCAGACCCACCCTATCTCCGTCTCAGGCTTCAACTCATACCAAGAACACGAGGGGGACCGGGAACCCTTGTGGGTCAACACCGATACCAGCACATTGCATGTGGCGACGAGTTCTCCCAGGTAGGTATCATCCAGCACATCCGGGCGCAGTGGCCAATCCAAAGGCCAATGCTGCCATCGGACCCCGGCGTTGACCCCGAACCCTGGTTCATTTACAGCGCACAGCCCTGGCCTAATCGCCATGTCGAAATCATATTCCGTCCCCAAGGGCCCGTATCGGCCGACCCATGAAGTGCTATGCGACCACTCCTGTGGTTCGAGAGTGCGCCATGTGCCAAGTCGAAACATCTTAGGCTCCATCATTGACGAATAATCTCTTCGACGAAGGATATGTAGGCCCGCAAGTCGGGCTTCCACAGATTGATAAACGACACCGCTTGGCCGACTGCTGGCCTGTCTGCCGTCAATCGGGTAAATTCGCCGTCAAAGAGAATGACCGGCAGAGGTTTTCCATCTGCTACAGGCCTTCTGGCCTCTTGGACAGCAAGAACAAAGGAGCCGCCTTTCATCTTGTACTGGAACGCGACCCGTGCACGGGCTTTGGCGTCGTTGAATATCGCCCACGGCCCCTCGCGTATAAACTGTACCCTGATGAAATGATCGATCAGTTTTTTCTGGACAACCAAGTCCCCCACGAACTTGTTGACTACCGCGCGGTAGTCTACGTGGGGCAGAGTCTCAATATAGCGCGCCGCTATGGATGCGATTGACCACGCTTCCTGTTCCCGCGACCAGACTTCTTCCGAGAATATCAGGTTATCAAATTCCGCGACCACCGTAACCCGGTTTTTGTAGGCAACCCTGGCGAAGTGCCGCACACACACGGGCTCTTCCGCCAACTCCCAGTCTGACGGCACAATCCCTTCATGTTTCAGAAAATCGGGATTTAGGATCGTCGGATTGTGGCTTTCGGCTCTCAGGGTAATGACAAACTGCCCTAGGGTCAAACCGGTTTCTGACATTTGCATATTCCATCCACCGCTGGGCAATAAATCCCTGTCCTCACTATAGGCACAGCTACAGCGGTTGTCCAGCACACGATCTGGTCAGCACCAGACGAAAAACCTTTACTCCAGTGAAGACAAATGATTCGCGATGCCCCTTTTATAGTCCACGATAGGTCCTCTGGCAAGCTCAAGTTGTGGCATTCGGGGTGCCTGCACATCACACCGCAGATTTTCACCATCAAAACCAGCATATTGCAGTAATTTACGCGAGTGTCAATTAAAACAGTGGTACGCAGCTGTGCCCGCCGCGCTTCTTCCATCCCCGGAAGGCACCGGGGGTTATGCCAAGGCGTCGAATGAAGGCGGCGTCTTTCTCGTCGGGAAGACACAGCAAGTTGAGGCGATCAAAGGACGTTTCCGGTGAAGTATGAACGGGCGTGCTGTCGGTCACGGCAGATGCTTTTGACATGACGAAGACTCCTTTCGGATATGCTGGGGCCGCGGTGCTCCGTGTCAGTTTTGTGACTTTGGGTTGTGAGCCGTTGTGAAAAGTGCTATGATTCCAAGCAACGGGAGCTGGGCAAGGCGAAGGAAAACTGGTTGAAATGATTGCCATTGCCTCTTCCTTGGGGTGAATGGCATTCAGGAGGTCAGGGGTTCGATCCCCCTCAGCTCCACCAAGGAAAGCACGGACTTGGCAAAGGCTAAGTCCTTTTTGTTACGAGATGGCGGTTCTGAGCAGACCGGCATGGGCCGCGCGAGTGGCGGATTGCTCGCGGCGGCGGCCGGGCTTGTCGCCCTCGTTTTCGGAAGCGCATCACGTCGTCGCCGCCGCAGATTTTGATTTGATTTCCCAGGCTGTTCAGGTATACTACCGAATCTATTGGCTGAAGCCGGAACGTGAGTCCGGCCGGCATGAATTGAAAGTGAGTTAGAACTGGAGGCTGAAAGGACCTGCTGCGGTAGGACGCTTCGTAGGCCCTGAGGAGACGGCGCCCGAGGCGGCGACGCGGACTGAAAATCTGAATTGCTCGGTCTCACAAGAGGCGGAAATTCCGATCCGCAGGTCACGGATTCGAAGGGGACTTCCTTGGAGCGTCCTTAGAATTGAGGACTCATAACAGACTCCGTTGTTTCGTGGTTTCGCCGTTCACTCATCGATTTGCCGGAGTACATAATAACCTATGGATTATCTTATCGAACTCATCCGTTGGCTGTACAGCCCCGAAGGTCTTACCACAATTATCCGGACTTTCGGCCTCCTCGGCCTCACCGCGATCGTCTTTGCCGAGACAGGGCTACTTGTCGGATTTTTCCTTCCGGGCGACTCACTCCTGGTGACAGCAGGCATTCTGGCGTCCCCTGAGTCCATTGGGGGAGGACTTTTCGATCCAGTCCTCCTCATAGCATGTCTTACCGCGGCAGCGATCGTCGGCGACCAGGTCAACTATGTCCTCGGAAGAAAGGCGGGAGAAGCCGTCTTTTCGCGACCGGACGGCCGTCTTGTCAAGCGTAAGTATCTCGAGGAAGCGCGTGATTTTTATCGGGCGCATGGTGGGGCCGCAATCGTGCTGGCGCGCTTTGTTCCGTTCCTTCGAACCTTCGTGCCTTTCGTGGCAGGCGTGGCCGAGATGCCTTATCGGCGCTTTGTGGCCTTCAATGTAATAGGCGGCGTCTCATGGGTGGTGAGCATGGTGCTCATCGGTTATTTACTGGGCCAGACACCTCTGGCAAACAACCTCCACGGCGTGATAATGGTGGTGGTGGCGATTTCAGTCATGCCGATTGTGATCGGCGCGTTCAAACAGTGGTGGGTTCGTCGCGCCGGCCCTCGGGCCAAGTCAAACCGAAACTGCATCGTGCCCGAATCCGCACATTCCGTCTCTCGACTGGGGAAGACGCGCGTCGCTTCAAATAATTGAATCACCCTCTTGAAGCTGATTCCCAAGTTCAGGCGCGGCTAGGCGGCTCAAGCGCATCCGTTGCCTGCAAGGCCCGTGTGACGTTCATTTCACCCTGTTCATAAAAGGGAACGCCGAGCCATGGCGCCGGGAACGTGCGCCACGAGGGTGTGGGACAGTGAAATCGGATGCTTCGGAAGTCCCTGTGAACCCCTGCGGAAAACCCGGATGCAATGGGCGCCACGATCCCACCGAATTGGGACCTTGCGAAATCGGCGCCCGTCGGCCCCACCACCGCTGTGCTATGCGAAAATGAACTTTGCAAACGTATCGCCGCCAGGAACGCGGGACCCCAAGGAACAGTCCGTGGATCAGGAGGAGGACTAACGATGGACGTGTACGACGGATTACGGGAGGTATTGCACAAGAATCCAATCGGAGCGCCAAAATCAGCCGCTCTTGACGAGATATTGAAACTGCTCTTCACGCCGCAAGAGGCCGCAGTAGCCCAGAAAATGACCTTTGCTCCCATGTCCCCTCAACAGATCGCCGACGCCGTCGGGCTGCCCTTGGATGAGACAGCGATTATCTGCGAAGCCATGGCCAAAAAGGGTGTGGTCTTTAGTAGGGAAAAGAAGGGAGTAATAGGCTACGCTTTGTTGCCCACCGTGCCCGGTCTGTTCGAGTTTCCATTGATGAGAGGGGTCACTAGCCCGTTTCACGAGAAGCTGGCGGCTCTTTGGAATCAATACCATGACGAAGCCCTTGGACATGAATTAGGCGGCGGCAAGACCCCGGTCATGAGGGTCATCCCCGTAGAGCGGACGATCCAAACCCGCAATGAGGTGGTCCCATACGAGATTGTCTCAAGGATGTTGGACTCTCCCGAGTACTTTGCTGTCGCCCAATGCGCGTGCCGTGTGTCGGTAGGAGCTTGCGATAGGCCGAGAGATACGTGTCTCATGTTCGACGGCACAGCGCGATTCCTTGTAGATCGCGGTATTGCCAGAAAGATACATCGAGATGACGCACAGGCTACCTTGCTCCGAGCTGAAGAGGCCGGCCTGGTCCATATGTGCAACAACAGCCGGGACCGCCTCACCGTGATCTGCAATTGCTGCTCATGCTGTTGCACAATGCTCACTGTGCTGACGCGTCTTCACAACCCCAATGCTTTTGCCGGGAGCCGCTGGCATGCTTCGGTAGACTCGAACGCCTGTACAGGGTGCGCTGTTTGCGAGGATGAGAGATGTCCGGTGGGCGCCATTACTCTTACCGACGAAATCGCATATGTTGACGAGGACCGCTGCATTGGATGCGGTCTCTGCGTGAGCGCCTGTTCCGGAGACGCGATCATGATGATTCATCGGAGCGACCCACTAGCCCCACCGTCCACGGTTCAGGAGATGGGCATGAATGTCCTCATGGAGAAAGGGAGGCTGAAAGACTACTTGGCTCTACACAAACGCTAACGTGAAACCCTTTGAGATTTGTGGCATAACATCACAACAGCGCCATATAGAGGCGGGTTTCTGACCCGCCCGTATGGTGTTAGGAATGTGGAGGGAGAGCGCAGTCGTCCGCCGACTCCCCGGTGTTCACGTGTATGAAACGAACAAGGTTTGATTGGTGGCTCGCTGGGATCTGCGCGGGGAGGGTCTGTAACGGCCTCGTGTTTATGGCCTATGCGGCGGCCTTGCCGATCCTCCAGCAAGAATGGGCCTTGTCGGGGGTGCAGGCGGGCTCAATCGCCGGCGGGTTCCAATTGGCGTATGCGGTCTCTCTGATCGTCTTTTCCGGCCTTGCGGACCGGATCAGCGCTCGCACCGTTTACCTTTGGTCCCTGTTTGCCAGCGCGATCTGCGCCCTGGCTTTCGCGCTCTTGGCCCGGGACTTTGTGTCCGGTCTGATCTTTCACACGCTCTTGGGCTTTTCTCTCGGAGGGACATACACCACCGGCATTATGATTATAGCCGATCAATACGTTCCCAACAGCAGGGGAATGGCGGTGGGCTTCTTCATCGCCAGCACTTCGTGCGGTTACGCCCTGTCGCTTGTCATCAGCGGAATCGCGCTCCCTATCGGCGGATACAGGCTTTCCTTTTTGCTCACGTGTCTTGGGCCGACGCTGGCTTTCTTGCTGGCCTGGATGACGTTGCGTGACACAGTAGTCCCCGTCCAACCGCGGCAAAGCCAACACAAGTTCACCACCCAGGTCTTGGGGAATCGCCGGGCCATGCTGCTCATCTGGGGATACACCTTCCATAACTGGGAACTTCAGGGAATGTGGTCCTGGACACCGGCGTTCATGGCCGCGTGCCTGGGCGCCGCAGGCCTCACCGGTGTGAAAGCCGCGGGCGCCGGCGCCAATATCGTAGCTCTTTTCCATTTCATGGGACTCTTGGCTTCCCTTTCCGCAGGCGTCTTGTCCGATAGGTTAGGTCGCGGTCAGGTAATGTTTGTCATGGCCGCAGTGAGCGCCATCTGTTCATTGACCTTTGGATGGACCATCGGGGTGCCCTTGACGGTGATTATTGGGGTCGGAACAGTCTACGGGCTTTCTTCTCTCGGCGATTCACCGGTTCTCTCCGCGGCGCTCACGGAGGTGACGGAACCTTCGTACCTGGGCGCAGCCCTCGGGTTGAGATCCCTCTTGGGATTCGGCGCAGGGGCCATAGCGCCTTTGGCTTTCGGCGCTATCTTGGATTGGAGCAATCCGCTCGCCGACGGGCAGCGGCGCTATATAACGTGGGGGTGGGCATTCAGCGTGCTGGGATTGGGAGGCCTTGGCGCTGTCTGGGCTATCTACCGATACGGACGGCAACGGGAAATCCCGCAGCGCCCTGCCTAATTCATGTCATGACAGGCCAAGGGTCCGCCACGGGTTCTTGGGGCCAGGACTTTCTCCCACTTCACGGAGGACGGTTCGGCGCGGGAGCTTCAACGCTGTCACCCCCTTTGAGAAAGGCCATTCATGCCTTCATTGACCAATGGAACGAAGAAGCTCGCCCATTCAAGTGGGTCAAGACAGCGAACCAGATTCCGGCCAAAGCTCATTCGCGTTAACTAAAAGGATCTCGACATGTGATTTCAAATAGTGAACTCAAGTCCACCCCGTCACCCCTGATCGGCGACAATTACACTTGAGCGTCAGCGACAATTAGACTTGTGCATCCATCAGGGTGTGGTTGTCTGGTAGAGATGCCCGGAAGTTTTCACTGGGAGGGGGCATCTGGTGCAGACGACGGACGCTCAAGTGAGGAAGATGATGAAGGAGTATAGGAGGACGGGAAAGGTGGGAGAATCGGCTCTTC
>VGSG01000139.1 GCA_016875095.1 Deltaproteobacteria bacterium | reverse complement strand
GGCATCCTGCGTGTCGTGGTTCCGGAGAATAGATCTCTTTACCGACAGGCGAGACGCCTGTCCCACCAATGCCATAGTCTCTTTTCTCGACTCGGTGGAAAAATATAGCCTGAACCTGATCTCAGTCTTGGCGAAGAAAACAACGCGCTGAAACGACTTGCTTGGCCCAGACCCTTGAGGATCTTCTTTTAATTCGGCGCATTTCTCCAGCGCAGAGGGAGAGTCCACATGCCAAAGACACAAAGCTGGTATGATCGGATTGCAGCCCTTTTCTTCTTTGGTGTGGGCTTGTTCTTTGCTCTGTACGCCCGACGGGTTGAAATCGGAAGTTGGAACGAGCCCGGGCCGGGATTTCTTCCCTTTTGGGCGGGGACTACGTTGTGCGTCATGGCTGTGGGGCTTTTTGTCGGCAGCCTGCGACGCGCCGGGACTCTCGTTCCTCCGTTCTTTCCTCAGATCGATTCCTGGAAGCGGGTTCTGGTAACATTCCTCGCGATGGTCGTATACATGCAGATCCTGAACCTTGTGGGCTTCACAATAGCGACCTTTATCTTTGTAGGCTTCCTCGTGAAGTTTATCTTTCCTCAAACCTGGACGCGAAGCATCATCGTGGCGGCGTTCAGCGCGCTGTGCGCTCGCCTTCTCTTTATCAACCTATTGAAGACCCAACTCCCACGGGGTTTTGTCGGGTTTTAGGCCTCCTATGGATCTACTCAACCATATGGCTATGGGAGCTCAGGTGGTCTTCACGCCGGTGAACCTGCTTCTTTGCTTCCTTGGCGTGCTCCTGGGGACTTTGGTGGGAGTGCTTCCCGGACTGGGGCCCACGGCCGCGATTGCCTTGCTTTTGCCCAACACCTTTCACCTCTCCCCCGTGGGCGCGATCATCATGTTGGCGGGTATCTATTACGGCGCCATGTACGGGGGTTCCACCACATCCATTCTCGTCAACATTCCGGGAGAAGCAGCGTCTGTGGTAACCACCTTGGACGGGTACCAGATGGCCCTGAAAGGACGCGCGGGGCCTGCTTTGGGAATTGCGGCTTTCGGGTCTTTCATTGCGGGGACCATCTCCGTCATGGGGCTCATGTTGGTCGCGCCGCCCCTGGCCAAGTTTGCTCTGGCATTCGGCCCTCCGGAATATTTCAGCCTGATGCTGATGGGCATTCTCATCCTGATCTACCTGGCGTCAGGCTCTATTCTCAAAGCGCTCATGATGGCGGTCTTGGGGTTGCTGATCAGCACCATCGGCATGGATTCCATTTCCGGCGTTCAACGCCTCACCTTCGGAATAATAGAACTCAGCGACGGAGTGGGCCTGATACCCGTGATTATGGGGCTGTTCGGAGTGGCGGAAGTCATCTCGAACGTGGAGCAGGGGATCAAGCAAGAGTTGGTCACATCCAAGGTGCGTGATCTTCTCCCCTCCCTGCAGGACTGGAAGGATTCCTTCTTACCGATCATTCGCGGCGGCTTCCTCGGCTTCTTCTTGGGTGTTCTTCCCGGTCCCGCGCCCGTGATCTCCGCCTTCAGCTCCTATGCCTTGGAAAAGAAGCTCTCCAAACACCCGGAGAAATTCGGAACCGGCGTGATCGAGGGCGTCGCCGGACCCGAAGCCGCGAACAATTCCGCGACCGGAGGCGCTTTCATACCGCTCTTTACGTTGGGCATCCCGGCCAATTCCGTGATCGCCATTCTATTGGGCGCGTTCATGATTCACGGCATCCAGCCCGGACCCCTGCTTATTTCCCAGCACCCCCAGATCTTTTGGGGAACGGTCATCAGCATGTATGTGGGCAATATGATGCTCATCATACTGAATCTGCCTTTGATCGGTCTGTGGGTGAAGCTATTGCGCGTCCCCTACCCCGTTCTCTTCCCGCTCATTCTTGTTTTCTGCGTGGTGGGCGTGTACAGCTTGAACTACAGCTTTGTGGAAGTGGGCCTGATGATCGGGTTCGGTGTGCTAGGCTACATAGGTCGAAAATTCCGCTTGGAGATGGCCCCGCTGGTCTTGGCTTTGGTCATCGGACCCATGATGGAACAGAATCTGCGCCTGTCGTTGGTGATCTCACAGGGTAGCCCCTGGATCTTCATCGAACATCCCATTTCCGCTAGTTTTTTCGCTCTTTCCCTGTTCTTGCTCCTTTCACCTCTGATCCCTTGGATTGGAGGTAAGCGCAAGAAGCTCCAAGAAAAAGTTGAAGGTGAAGATATCTAACCAAGAAAGGACAACAAGATGAAAAAACTGAAACTACTCTTCATCGTCGTCGCTCTCCTCGCCCTGGCGGGATCGGTGTTCGGCGCGGAAAAATTCCCCACAGGGCCTATCACTTACATCATTCCGTTTAATCCGGGAGGTCAGTCGGACGTGGAGGCCAGGCTCCAGCAGCCATTTCTCGAAAAAGACCTTGGACAACCCATCGTGATAACGTACATGCCCGGCGCCGGAGGAGGCTTGGCATGGACCAAGTTCGCGCAGGCAAAGTCTGACGGTTACAGCATTTGCGGAATCAACATTCCGCACATCATTCTCCAGCCCCTGAGTCAAACCGATGTGGCCTTCAAAACCGAGGACCTCAAGCCCGTCTGCATCTTCGAATCAACTCCCATCGGCCTGGCGGTCAAGCAAGGATCCTCGATCAACAACGTCAAGGAATTCATCGAGTTCGCCAAAGCCAATCCAGGCAAGGTTACCGTGGGCATGTCCGGCAAGTTCTCTGGCCACCACATGGCCGCGCTCCAGTTCATGAAAATGACCGGAACCAAGCTCACTCTGGTGACCTTCACCGGCGCGGCCCCCCAGGTGACCAACTTGCTTGGAGGTCACGTGGAGGCGATCTTCGGAAACTCTTCAGATCTTGTCACCTATGCGACTCAGATCAAAGTCTTGGCAATCGGTTCAGAGAAACGGATGGATCAGCTCGCTAATGTGCCGACGTTTCAAGAGGAGGGGTTGAAATTCTTTCCGCGCATCGATCGAGGAGTGGCAGTGCCCAAAGACACGCCCACGGAAATCACCGCCAGGTTGGAAAAGGCTTTCTTGGATACGGTCAACATGGATGCGTATCGTTCCAAAATCGTGGCCGCGGGGTTTGTGCCCATGGGTTTGAACAGTGAGCAGTCGAAGAGTTACATCGCGGAACAGACTGAAGTCTGCCGGCAACTGCTCAAGGAACACGATCTTCTCTTGAAGAAGTAGAGGCGCCCCTGCTCTCAGTCAAAGTTCCCGGGACGGTTTCAGGCGGAGGGTTTCTCGAATTACTTGCGAGACACCACACCACTCATCTATCGAATTCCTGTGGAAGTCGTCGGGATGAGCGCCGCTGTTTGGATTTGCGTATGGGGTGGTTTGGAGGGGAGATGAGTCTCCCCTCCAAATTATTGCGCAACGATGCGCTCTTGCTGCCAGTCTCCGAGGCGAAGCCCCGGAGTGTTCGCCAAAGCCGAGGGCTTTCATGATTCGTTGTAGTTCTTTAGCTACGGGAGTCGGCATTACGGTTTCGGGCCGGCCTTGGGACCTCCGGTAGGAGCGGGCTTGGCCGGCGCGTCCTCCCCGGTCACCTGAACATTCATCTTCTTCTTCAGCTCATCTGCCAACTTCTGATAAAATTCCTGCTGCTTGCGGAAGCCGATCTGCTCCTCGATATACTCCTTCACTTCGTCAAAAGAATTGACCCTTTCGGGCTTCTTGTCCTCCAGGTACACCACGTGGTAACCGAATTTCGTCTGCACCGGCCCCGTGACCTCACCCTTGTTCATGCCAAAAGCCACATCCTCGATCTCTTTCACCAGTCGGCCGCGGGAAAGCCAGTCCAGGTCTCCCCCCCTGCTCCGGCTGGGGCAAATCGAGTGCTTCCCGGCCAGGTCCGCAAAGTCCCCGCCCTTTTTCAGCTTGGCGAGGATGTCGTTGGCTTCCTTGTCCGTCTTGACCAGGATGTGTCGTAGGTGAACGCTCTCGGGACTGCGAAACTGATCTTTGTTCTGCTCGTAGAAGTCCTTGGCTTCAGCTTCGGTGGTAGCGGGCACATCTTTGGTCTTGCCTTCCAAGAAGAGCCTGGCCATGAGATCCTTCTTGGCAAAGGTCATCAACCGCTGGAACTTGTCCGAGTTCGGGAGGCCCTGCTTCTCCGCCTCGGCCGCGATGACATACACGTTCACGATATAGTCCAGCGTCTGTTTTCGGCCCTCAGGGGTCATATAGAGCTGGCGAAATCTTTCCGGCACCGAGTCGGCCATGATCTGGAGGTCTTTCTCCGAAATCGTTTCGTTTCCGATTTTGGCGAGCACCTTGTCCTTTTCCTGGGCTGAACCCGGCGCGACCGCGGCGCCCCAGAGGATACAGGCAATCGCTGCGCATAAAATAGCTTTGAAGAACATATGGTTATTTCTCACGTGACACTCCTTACCTTAAGTTTCTTGAATAACTTTTTACTATAACGAAATGATCTTGTCCCAGCCGGGAAAAGCTTATATCACAGCAGTCTTCCCAAGTCAAATACCGCCACAGCTTGGACACTCGGGTTTCTTCCTCTTATACCGATGCTTTTTCCAAAGGGCAAGACGGTCTTGACGGCGAGCCCGGGATCTTCGGAACGTGAATTCGCGGATTTTGCGTCGTTCGGAGTGAAGGAGATCCGGGACTATAGCCTTTCGGAGGACATCTGCTTGAAAGAACATGGGCATTAGGGGCTATCTAATGAAAATATTGTCCTATTTATCTGGCATGTTGATTTTCTGGCGCAATTAGGATAAGTTAAACGCCGGGAAGGAGGCACGGAGGAAAATTCCATGCCTTGTGAGCCAAACAAAGCTGCCATTTCGAGCGCGTCGATCTTGCCACTCACCCTGGCCTGCCTCTGCGCACTTGTCGTCACCGGCTGTCAGGAGATCGAAACCGTCAAGCGCGAGGTCCTCAAGAAGATCAATTCCAAGCTGGTCAAGACCAAGAAGCCGTTCACACCCAGAGACGGCATCACCGTCCAGCCCGCGCCCTTCTATCGCTCCGCGAACCCGAATTCGGAAGTGATCCGCAGCCTTCCCGCGGAGACCCCGCTTCACCTGGTTGACAAGGTTGGTGAGTGGTATCGAGCGCGCACGCGCGACGGCCGTGAAGGATACATCTCCGAGAAAATTGTAGGCGGAGAAGATATCATCCGCATAACCCACGACCTGCGGCGATCCATCGAAGGGATGCCCGTTCAGGCCGAAGGAGTCATCAAGAATAAGGCCAACTTCAGACTGAGTCCTGGGCGCCACCAGCCGGTGGTGGATCTCCTCCCCGCGGGGAGAAAGTTCGAGATGTACGAAAGGGTGGTCACTGCCCGCCAGAACTCCTCGCCGGGCAACTCTGCCACCACGAGAGGCGGGCAGGATGAGGAGTTTTCCGCGGGTGAGCCGCGATCGGCCGGATCACAATCCGAAGATGAGCTTTCGAAAAAGGACGTGTGGTACAAGGTGAAAATCGAGGACGGCCGAGTCGGTTACGTTTATACCCACAACCTTACCTTTACTCCACCGGAGGACCTGGCCCGGCAGGTGCCGTACATGCGCCTACTTGCCTGGAGACCTGTCGGGGCCACGGACGACCCGGACCTTGGGGCCAAGAGCGATTACCTCACCGCGTTCGCGCCGATGGGGAGAGACCCCGGGTCCGATTATACTCATCTTTACCTATTCGTTTGGTCCAAGATGAAGCGACGCGAGATTGCGTGGCGCATGACGGTTCACGGAGTACTCCCGATCACTGATTTCAAATACGAAGGAAGTCCCGGGTTCAGCATCCGCTATCTTCACCCCACCAAGAGCGACAAGCTCGTTCTGGCAAGCTTTGCCTATTCCAAAGGAAGAGTCCGCAAAGTCAGCGAAGAAGAAATCCCCGATCCCAAAAGGGCCCACTGACGAATAGACGAGAACTGCGCATCGGGGCCTGTCTCGGACCATGATCCGGGATGTGCCGACGCGGTTTCCCTGCTCCTGAACGCGCTGCTCTTGAGGAGCGGGGAATCCTTTTCTTGATGGATTTGCTCGGTACTGTATGATAAACGCGTACAGCGTGTCTGCCGCATAATTCCAACACCTTAACCTTTCCGCAACCAGGCCCCCCGCAGAGGGGGTGGGGGCCGAGGCGCCTTTCAATTGAGAAAACCATCGAATATTCCAACCTGACCGCAGTGCGGGCAATTGCTACAACCTGAATGATAGACACGGATGCCTCTCGTTATGCCCCTGCTCAGAGAGGAGGTTGAGGATATGGATCATTTGTTTGGCGGAGAGTATTCGAGCCCAATCGTCGGTTCCTTGCTGCCGCGAGTCTTTGTCGCATTCAAAAGCCAAACGACAAAACCAAGACAATTCACTGGCCAGGAAGCGGCTACAGAGATTGAAGTCTCGCCATATACAGAATTCACCCTCTGCGCGCTGGAAGCTTCACTGGCGTAGGGTGCACAGGAGATCTCCAATGAAAACCCAACGCATTTCTGTGGTCGCAACATTGCTGGCTCTGGTCCCTCTCTTGGCCCTCCTGCCCTTGGCAGGGATCGCTGGGGGTTCGGAGCCGCTTAAGGAACAAGCTCTAGAAGCGGCACCGCGGGGTGACCCGGTACCCTCTACCTGCATAAGTAGTGAAGTCAACCCGAGGACCTCGTCGCCCCGGAAGACTACTAAGAAACGGGATCTGCGGCGGGAGTTGTTTAACGCGATAGATGTCGGCAATGCCAAGCGCGTCTCTGAATTGCTTAAAAAGGGGGTAAGTGTAAATGTGACCAACGAAAGGGGCATGACGCCGCTCCTTTTCTTATTCTCAATGACACCGTACCGCGGTTCACGGCAAGCGCGAATTGAGATAACTCAACTATTGCTCTTACACGGAGCTGATCCAAATGGACTGATCCCGCCCTCGGTAAACGAGTCCGGAGCGCCAGTTCTCGACTGGGCGATATACGCTTCGCGTTCCACTGAGGTGGTGCGACTGTTCCTGAAGCATGGAGCGGACCCCAACATTCAAGGAGCCGACGCGCTATTTACGGCCGTGCTAATCGGCGAGAAAGAAATAGTGGAACTGCTTATAGATAATGGCGCAAACGTAAACGCTCGTGGAAGATCAGGTCAAACACCATTGTTTCTTGTGGACAAGCTTTCAGTTGCCGAGACGCTCGTTCGTCGCGGCGCCGATCTAAACGCCAAGAACGACGACGGAATCAGTGTTCTGACGCACCTCGCAGACCCGTACAAAGGATGTGGCAAGTTGGGATGTATTCCCGTAAATGAAGAGATCGTCCGATATCTAGAATCCAAAGGGGCAAGGTGAGATTGCCAAGTCGGTCAGGAGGATATCATGGCACCGAGGATCAATACTTCAGACGAGAAGTGGCGCAGGTTCAGAGATCGTATCGCAGGGCGCGAGGGGCATTATGGTGATGGTCGTACAGGTAGGAAGTTTCTCGGGAGATATCAACTTGGGGAAAAACTTTTGAATGATATTGGGTGGTATAACGTATGTGGTGAAAAGCCAAAATTTGAAACAAAGTGGGAGGGTCAGTGGACTGGCCAGCATGGAGTCTGGAGCAGAGATGACTTCCTAAATTCACCTGCTGCTCAAGACGCCGCTTTCGATGCAGCTATGCAAAAAAGGTTGGAAGCGGAGATCATAGAAAATGGTTACGATAAGCTTATTGGTCAGAAAGTAGGCGGCATCACCATTACTTGGGGCGGACTTCTGGCTGCCGCCTGGTTATCTCCAAACTTTCTAAAAAGGTTTATACGCTCAGGCGGGACAGACGATCCGGCGGACGCGAATGGAGATAGAGCGTCATCTAGACTATTCGATTACGCAAATGATGAAATTCCTTTCGGTGGC
>VGSG01000138.1 GCA_016875095.1 Deltaproteobacteria bacterium | reverse complement strand
CTGGCCAAAGGGGGGATAGAGGTCATCATCATCTTTGCGGCTGTGATCGGGGGGCTGATGGCCGGGTTATTCACGGGCACCGAGGCCGGGTCGGTGGGCTGTTTTGCCACGCTGGTGGTGGTGCTGGCTAGGCGGTCGCTCACCTGGAAGGGCTTTGTGACCTCGCTGAAAGACACAGTCCGCACATCCACCATGGTCATGTTCCTGGTGGGCGCCGCAGCCATCTTCGGGGAGTTTCTCGGTCTGACACGCCTTCCCATGCTCGTGGCGGACTGGGTGGTGGCGCTCCCTCTGCCGCCCTGGGTGATCGCGGTTGCCATTCTTCTCATCCTCATGGCAATGGGCTGCTTTGTCGACGCCCTGGCTATGATCTTGCTGACCATACCCATTTTTTACCCGGCGGCAATGAAGCTGGGTTTCGACGGGAATTGGTTCGGGGTGATCATGACGCTGGCCCTAGGGATGGGCGTGCTGACACCACCCGTGGGCGCCAATGTTTACGTGGTGTACGCCGTGGACAGGGAGACGCCGGTAATGGAGATTTTCAAGGGGGTATGGCCTTACCTCATCAGCCTGTGGATTGCTTGCCTCATCCTGCTGGCTTTCCCCCAGGTTGCCACTTACCTGCCCAGTTTGATTAAGTAGCGCCCGGGGTCGGCCCCTGTTTTTGATGAATAAGTGGTCCGTTTTCCTAAATACGGTCACGTATGCCGCAATGAGATTGCTTCGTCGCTACGCTCCTCGCAATGACACGCTCCGAACCTGTCATTGCGAGCGAAGCGAAGCAATCTCAGGTAATACACATAATTGCCCTTGATGCGGGCCGCTTCGTCGGTAAGGGCTCGTCTCGCCGTGTGAAAACAAGAAAGCGGTAAAAAATACGAGTTGTCCTTTGTGACGCTCGTGACAGGACCGAGCGTCGAGGCGCCTAAGGCCCGCCTTTTCGCTTTTCCCGCGTAAGCAAGGGATGCCGTGTGATTGTCGGCCCCATGGTTCCGACCTTTTCAGGGTTTCTGATCTAGACTCAAAAGAAATTGGTGGACTGTCCATCCATCGCGTCAGGTATAGTGGGTTGAACACCTGCAGGCCCAGTGATCACAAGTGACGCGGAGGATTCCATGACTGAGGAGAAACCCAAATGGACAATGGAGCGTATTCGGAATGAGGTTTATGACGCTCGCACCAAACTGTTTGTGATCGCCAAAGTGCTCGAAACAGGCCAGCCCGATCCGGCTGAGAGTCCGGAGTGGGTGCTGGTAATCAAGCCTCTTCTCAAAGAGGTGATCGACCACGCAAAGGCAATACAGAACCTTATGAAGGACGAACAGGTCGCGGCGGAAAAGAAATAGCGGATCCTGCGGCGCCCGCCGGAAGGAGCCGGAACGTGCCATTGCGAGTCGCGCCCAACGCGCGATGGAGCAATGCTCTGAGCCGCCGCGTGCGCGAAAAAGGGGAAACTCGTTTCGCCACCGTTTCCCCTTTTCCTATGCCGCTTCTCTTGTGCGCCGGCATCCGGTGGACCCGAAAACCGATGCCAAGGACCAGCCGCTCACATGCGTGAGTTACCCGAGCGACCGCGGGCGCAATTCCCGCCTTACTCACTCTTGCCCCACTGAAGTCTTTTGGGCTCTCCTCTGGGTTCCACCTCGATCTGAGGTCTTTGAGGTGTGCCCCCTGTGCTGCGGGAAACCGAAGCTCCCGGCTCCGATCCCACCATACTCGGTCCGGATTCCTTGCCCCATTTCAGTTCTCGTTTGGTTTCGGGCTTCTGATCTTCTTTACCCCACTTGAGCTCACTGCTCCGCGACGGGGAGGGAGGCGCGGTTGACTGCCGCGCTTGGCGCGTCGGCGTCTGCTGTGTGGACCGAGCAGGAGTCTGAACAGTCGTCCTGGAAGGAGCCGGTCGAGTCTGCCGAACTGCCGGCTGAGCCGCGGAGGGGCGACCGGGCGCGGTCTGAATCACTTGGGCAGCCTGCGCAGCCTGTTCCGCCTCTTCACGGGCGGCATCCCTTTGCGGATCCCAGTAAATCTCGTTCTCAACGAGGTTTGTCGGATCCACAGGGGCCGGTAGCGTGCTTACAGTGGACGACGTCTGGCGTGACGCAGGAGAGGCAGATTGAGGTGTGCCTGCCGGCGCTGCCTGACGCGACGCCTGGTAAGCCCGAGGAGGCGTTGGCGCAGCCTGCTGCTGATAGTACGGACCAGGAGCGGGTTGCTGTTGATAGTAAGGATTGGGAGCGGCCTGCTGCTGATAGTACTGACCGGGAGCGCCCTGCTGGTAGGTCTGAGCAGGGCTTGGGGCGCCATAGCCCTGATACTGCTGCAAGTACTGCATGTAATCCCCGTACCCGCCATAACCCGGATAAGTCTGAGCTCCGGGTTGAGTCTGACCGTATTGCTGCCCGTAAGCCTGACCGTATTGCTGGCCATAGGCCTGACCATATGCCTGCGGGCCATATTGCTGCCCGTACGCCTGGCCATATCCCTGCGGAGCATACTGCTGACCGTAGCCGGGATAAGTCGCTCCTTGGCCGGGAGCCCCGTACCCATAATAATCTTGGCAGAACGCCATACCGCCAACGACCACGATAACCGTGATAAGCGCCAGTGCGGCAACACATCGCTTCATTGCACTACTCCTCACGTTTCCCGTCCTAGACGGCGTTATCCTTCCGCCAGGAAACGTTAGTGATTCAGACATACTACATGAATCCCGAAATTTCATCACATTTTAGAGAATTTACGTCAAAAAATCAAGTTGGTTTTCAAGATCCGCGCGCGGCCGTTGACTTGCGCACTAGTCTCCGTCTATTGTTTCCCCATGAGGATAGCTCACCTGTCAGACCTCCATTTCGGCCGCCACGTGGTCTCCGACAGATTGGACGCGCTGCGAACCGATCTTGTGAACGCGCATCCCGAGCTGGTGGTCATTACCGGTGACATCACCGACCGAGGGACAAGACGGCAATTTCACGACGCGCTCCAGTTCCTGCAATCGCTCCGGATCCCGTTCATTAGTGTCCCCGGCAATCGGGAGGTCAGTTTCGATGCGTTTTGGGAATGGGCCTTTCCCAGGCTGGCGCTCTTGCGTTACCAATCCTATTTCGGTCCAAGAGACCGAATCATACACGTCTCAGAAACGCATAAGGTGGTTTTTTTCGGCGTCAACTCTGTTCATCCACTTCCATCTTGGCCGGGCACGTTGGGTCGTAAGAAGCGGGACTGGCTCGGGCAGCGAGCCTCTGACTTTAAGGGCTATTTCAAGGTCCTTTTCTTGCACCATCCCGTGCTGCCCGTTCCGGGAAGTTCTTCCAATTGGGCCCATACCTTTTCCGACGCGGGCAAAGTGCTCAAGATCTGTTCTGAGACCGGCATTTCTCTGATCCTCCAGGGCCATAAGCACCGATCGTCGGTTATGGATCTCCGCATTCCGGACACGAACGCGCGAATTGTGGTCTCGTGCTCGGGCGCGCCTCTCCGGCCCGAATGGGATGCCGTCTACCACCTTATCCGGATTTCGCGGGCATCCGTTTTGGTCGAGCCCCGAGAATTCGTCGAGGAGCGGTTCACCCCCAAGCCCGCGTGCTTGATCTCCCTTGACGGGACCAGCCCTCAGCCATAATTAGACCCTGAGAATTTCCTCATCCTCTAGAGCTTCTTTCCTCCGCGTCCGAGCGGCGTACGTAGAGCGGCGCCAACGAGTGGATCCCTTCCGACTCTCCTGAACGGAAGCTCAGCCATGCGAGGTGGGCGCAAGCTGCGGCCGATGGAACGAGCACCCGGGCCTCCAACCTATTCGGGTCGCCCGCAGCCAGGCGTTCAGCCACAGGATCGCCGCATACTATCGCTCTCGTCGCCTCGTTGGTTGCAGGCAGCGCGGCCGAATCGGCAGGCGCGAGATCAGGACCGGCGCGCCGCTCCAATCGTCCGTTTCGGCGATAATAGAGACCTATATAGACCTCATTGCGCCGCGCGTCGATGACAGGAAAGCCCCTCTCTCCGTCCTGGAGCCCCTGCCAGGCCAAGATATCCAGACTGCTCACGCCCACAACCCGTTTCTTGAGCGCCAGCGCCATTCCTTTCACAGTGGCGATCCCCACCCTTATGCCCGAAAACGAACCCGGACCACGAGCGACGGCGAAACCATCGATACTGGAAGGGCTGAGTCGCGTCCTCGTCAGCAGATCGTCGATGAGAACGGGTAGATTTTCAAGATGCCGCCTGTCCGGCTCAGCCGCGTGTTCAGCCAGAACGCGCTCGTTCTCAGTGATCGCGACACTGAGCGCCGACGATGTGGAATGGACTGCCAAGATAATCACGTCGAAACCTGGGTGAATTAACGGGGCCGCAAGTCCCACCCCTCCGTTACGATCCGATGGATATCATTGTAAAAGACGAGCACCATAAGGAATATGATGAACAGGAGTCCCAATTGGGTGGCGATCTCCCTCGCCTTTCCCGTCACCGGCCGGCGTGTGATCGCCTCGATGAGGAAGAACAGGAGATGCCCGCCGTCAAGTATGGGGACGGGGAGTAGATTAATTACGGCAAGATTGATGCTGATGAAACTCAAGAGGAAGACAAAGCTGTACAGGCCTGCCTTTAGGCTCTCGCCCGAGGCCTGGGCTATGGTGATGGGCCCGCTGAGCGCTTTCGCGCTGATCTCCATCTTTACCAATTTCGCGAGGGTCTCGAAAACCAGCCCCGTCAAATACCACGTGAAGCGGCAACCTTCGCCGATCGCGGCGAAGAAGCCGAGTGTGACCTTCTCTCCGGACGGTATCACGCCGATACGTCCCATTGGCCTGCCGAACGCGTCTTTATCCTCACTCAGGGCAGGAGTCACGGGGAGGGTCGTTCTCAGGCCGTTGCGCTCCACTGTCACCTGGAGCTGATCGTTGGGGCGTTTCTCGATAATCTGGCGCATATCGTCCCAGCGCCATATCGGCTGGTCGTCGACAGCAACGACGCGGTCGCCTTCCTTCAGACCTGCCTGCATGGCAGGTGAGCCTTCCACAACCTTTCCCACGTGGCTCAGGAGCACAGGAAGGCCCGCCACATAGCCCGCGCAGAGGAGCGCCAGCGCAAGGAGATAGTTGGATATGGGGCCGGCAGCGATGATGGCCATCCGAGCCGGCAAGCTCTTACTCGTGAACGCTCTGGGAAGCTCTTCCGGAGCGATCTCTTCGTCGGATTCCGGATCTTCTCCAAGGAGTTTCACATACCCCCCCAAGGGGACCCAACTGAGCACATATTCCGTCTCACCCCAGCGCCGCTTGATGAGAGCAGGCGGGAACCCGAGTGAGAACTTGAGCACCTTCACGTCGAAGAATTTGGCGACCCCGAAATGCCCCAGTTCATGCACAAAGATCAGCACACCCAACAGGACTATGAAACCGATGAAATACTCCAAAATGAGAGCCTCCAGTCATGCTGTGGAGCAGAAGGGACGCCGACGGAGACGATTCCTCTTGCAACCACTTCTGATAAGTATAAAATCTTTCGCGTGGAAAACAACCCCCTTCCAGGCGACAGGAGCGAATTGAAAATCGGGATTCTGGGCGGGACGTTCAATCCCCCGCATATGGGCCACCTGAGACTTGCCGAAGAAGCGGTCTTCGCACACGGTCTGGATCGCGCGGTCTTTATACCTGCTTCCGTTCCTCCCCACAAGGATACAAAAGAGATCGCCGGGTCGCGTCATAGGCTCGAAATGACTCGAAGAGCCTGCCGGGGAAATCCCTGTTTTGAAGTTTCAGACGTGGAACTCACGTTGGAAGGGACATCGTACACCGTAAAGACGCTTCAACTCTTCGCGAAAGATCCGGACAACGAGATCTTCTTTATTCTGGGCGCGGATTCTCTCAGAGAAATCCCTACCTGGAGAGACTATGAAGAGCTATTTTCCCTTTCGAGCTTTATCGTGGTGAACCGGCCGGGAACGGATTTCGAAACGGCCTGGGCCGAGCTGCCTTCCTCGTTGAGACTTAGATTCCGTCAAGGTGACGGTTTTCTGGCGCATTCCAGCTCACATTTGCTCATCCCTTCGCCGGTAAAGGGCCTGGATATCTCGTCCACCAGGATTCGATCCTTGCTCAGGCAAGGGCTGAGCATCCGGTACCTGGTTCCGGAATCGGTCCGGACGTACATCCTGGAAAACCATCTCTACGGGTGTTGAGCATCCATGAGCCATTTTCAAACAAGAGCCGAGGAAACGAGTTCCAAAGAAAAAGCCGAGATCCTCTTACGGGCAGCAGTGGCCAAGAAAGCCATGAACCCGGTTCTGATCGACCTCAAGGGCCTCACTTCACTGACCGACTATTTTCTCATCGTTTCCGCGCGATCCACTCGACACGCAAGAGCGGTCGCGGAAGCAGTGCTCCTGGACGCGAAGAAACAGAAGATCCAGAGATATTCTGCGGAAGGTGTAGACCAGGGAACCTGGGCTCTCCTTGATTATGGAGACGTGGTCGTCCACGTGTTCCACACACCTGTCAGGGAATTCTACGATCTGGAAGGGCTCTGGGCAGAAGCGCCCCGGGAACCCCTGCCGCCCGATATTCTGGAAGAAATGAAAGAGTTGGAGGCCCAACGCCCCGATATTGACGAGGAAAGCGACGAGTCTTGAGCGCTGTAGCTAAGAGCTGCAACGAATCACGGAAGTTTTCGACTTCGACGAGCACTCCGAGGCTTCGCTTCGGAGAATGGCAGTAAGAGCGCATCGTTGCGCAATAGTTTGGAGGGGAGACTCTTCTCCCTTCCAAACCTCCCCATACGTAGACCCAACCACCAGAGCCTCATACCGGCAACGTTCATAGGAAGCGTTGCTACTTCTTGAAGAGCGAGTCGAGTTTCCGACGCGCTTCCGCGGCCTTTTGAGCGGCGGACCCGGACGTTTTGCCCTCACGAAGCCCAAAATACTCGCAGAAATTGCGACGATCCTTCACCGTGACCTTTTCAGCCTGGGACTCCCGGCACTGATTGTGCGCGGACTCATCGTAATTGACACAATTGAGGCAGCAATACACGTCTGAGCCGCAGTCAGGACAAGTGTCCTTTCTGAATACCTTATCCTCGAACTCCAGTGGCCGGCCGCAGTGGTGACAAGATCCTCTTCTCATAGGGAATACCCCTTGCCGAGTTTCCCGCGTGCGGGATATGCTACAGCCTACCACAGAGCGCAGCGCTCAGCAGCAAACTCGCCGCGGCGCAACCTTCCCGATAAGCCGAAGGTGAGGCTTGGAGCAACGCGGTTTTTTTGTGGCATTCAATTCTTGGGAAATGAGAGGAGAGACTGCGATGCCCGAGCCTTTTCTCGTCCGCCTGCCCACCGGCGGGGACCTCCTGGAGTCCATAGCGGAAGCCTTTCGCAGGAGATCGATCCGGAACGGCGCGTTCGGTGTGATCGGCGCGGTGACCAAGGGTGTGATCGGGTTCTTTGATCACAAAACACGACAGTACATCAATAAGGAGCTGGAAGGCGTGTACGAAATCGTGGCCTGCGCAGGGAATATCTCTGAGCGGGACAACGACATATTTGTCCACGCGCACATCGTTCTGTCCGACGAGGAGTTTCAGTGCTTCGGCGGGCATCTGATGCCCGGCACTGTGACATTTGTGGGGGAGCTTCACGGCATGGAGGTTCCAGGACCGGTTCCGATCCGCACACTCCGTGAAGATATCGGACTGGCCCTGTGGGACGAAGAGCCTTAGAAGTAGTCTCGAAGCCTGTGATGGCCGCGATAAAGGACGCAGTTCGCCGAATTATTCATAAGTTTGTGGCGATTGCAGGTTTCACAAGCGCTGAAAGCGCTTGCAAGAGCCGGGAGTTTTTGGTGGAGGGGTCCGGGGAGCTAGAGTTTCGC
>VGSG01000137.1 GCA_016875095.1 Deltaproteobacteria bacterium | reverse complement strand
CCAAAAGGGAAGGCGATTTCGGTCACCACGTGGGTACCCGACTTGAAGCGTATTTGATGCGCGCAACACAGCATCTTGAATGCAAGGAGACTATACCCGAGCGTTCCCGCGCGTCAACTCGGCCAAAAAGATTAGTCGTCAACGGAGGCCGCCGGCAAAGCATATAGGGCGCCGTTTATTTTTCTCCAAACGATGGGCTTCATGGCCGAGAACTGACGCGATTATGTTTTTGGCTCCGATTCTGTGACCGGCAGACGGTAAGAGCCTAAAGAAAGGGCGGGGTTTCAGATTGTATTGAAACGCCGCCCTCATATGTTGCCAATAGCCTCCGTGAGCGTTCAAGAAATCGGTCAATTCGTGGCGGCTATCGCTTCCTGATAATCCGATTTGCAATTTAGAATACGCTTCAGAAGCCCTCCAAGACGTTTATGCTACGGTCGGGCGAGGTCGAAGCGGTCAAGGTTCATTACCTTGCTCCACGCCGCTACAAAGTCGTGCAGGAACTTCTCCTGGGAGTCCTTACATGCGTAAACTTCCGCCAAGGCCCGGAGTTGGGAGTTCGAACCGAAGATAAGATCGACACGGGCGCCTGTCCACTTGAGTTCGCCCGTTGAGCGATCACGACCCTCGAACACGTTCTCGTCTTCCGAGGTTGCCTTCCACGTCGTTCTCATGTCGAGCAGATTCACGAAGAAGTCATTGGTGAGCTTGTCCGGCCGCTTAGTGAAAACGCCGTGCTGGGATTGTCCGAAGTTGGCATTCAAGACGCGCATACCGCCAAGGAGAACCGTCATCTCAGGAGCGGTCAGCGTCAGCAGTTGGGCGCGATCAACCAGCAGTTCCTCCGCCGATACGGCGTATTTGGTTTTGAGGTAGTTGCGGAATCCGTCTGCAGCCGGTTCGAGTACGTCGAATGACTTCACGTCGGTTTGCTCCTGTGAGGCATCCGTGCGTCCGGGTGTGAAGGGAACGGTCACATCGTGACCGGCATTCTTCGCCGCTTGCTCGACGCCTGCGCATCCACCCAGGACGATCAGGTCGGCGAGTGACACCTTTTTCCCGCCGGACTGAGCGCTGTTGAACTCCTTTCGGATTCCCTCAAGCGTCTGTAGCACAGTCTTCAGTTGGGCCGGCTGGTTGACTACCCAATCCTTTTGCGGGGCGAGACGGATGCGCGCCCCGTTGGCGCCTCCGCGCTTGTCGGAGCCACGGAACGTGGACGCCGATGCCCATGCGGTGGAGACGAGTTGGGAGACAGACAGTCCCGAGGCGAGGATCTTGGCCTTGAGGGCCGCGATGTCCTGCGCGTCTATCAGCTTATGATCGACTGCGGGCACGGGGTCTTGCCAGATCAGTTCCTCGGACGGGACCTCCGGACCGAGGTAGCGCGAGCGGGGGCCCATGTCGCGGTGGGTCAGCTTGAACCACGCCCGGGCGAACGCGTTTGCGAATTCTTCGGGGTTCTGCAGGTAGCGCCGCGCTATCGGCTCGTAGATCGGGTCGAAGCGTAGGGAGAGGTCCGCCGTGGTCATCATCGGCCGATGCTTCTTGGACGGGTCGTGCGCATCCACGACCATGTCCTCTTCGGCCACGTCCTTGGCCAGCCACTGATGCGCGCCGGCCGGGCTCTTGACCAGTTCCCACTCGTATTTGAACAGCACCTTCAAATAGCCCATGTCCCATTTGGTCGGGTTCGGCTTCCAGGCGCCCTCGATGCCGCTACTGATTGTGTCCCCGCCTTTGCCGCTGCGAAAGTTGCTCTTCCAGCCGAGGCCCTGCTCTTCGATGGGGGCGGCTTCGGGCTCAGGCCCCACATGGGACGCAGGGGCGGCGCCGTGGCATTTCCCAAAGGTGTGGCCACCCGCGACCAGCGCGACAGTCTCAGCATCGTTCATGCCCATGCGCGCGAAAGTCTCTCGGACGTCGCGGCCCGACGCTACCGGGTCCGGATTACCGTTCGGCCCTTCCGGGTTCACATAGATAAGGCCCATCTGCACAGCAGCAAGCGGGTTCTCGAGCTTGCGGTCACCCGAGTAGCGCTGGTCGCCGAGCCAGGTGTCCTCACTGCCCCAGTAGATGTCCTCTTCCGGCTCCCAGACATCCTCGCGGCCGCCGCCAAAGCCGAAGGTCTTTAACCCCATCGACTCGATGGCGCAGTTGCCAGCCAGAATCATGAGGTCGGCCCAGGAGATTTTCTTGCCATATTTCTGCTTGATCGGCCAGAGCAGCCGCCGGGCCTTGTCGAGGTTCACGTTGTCCGGCCAACTGTTCAGGGGCGCTAAGCGCTGGGCGCCGGTCCCCGCGCCGCCACGGCCGTCACCTTGACGGTAAGTGCCTGCGCTGTGCCACGCCATCCGGATGAAGAGCCCGCCGTAATGACCGTAATCCGCAGGCCACCATTCCTGGGAGCCGGTCATCAGCGCATAGAGGTCTTTCTTCACGGCCTCCAGGTCGAGTTTCTTGAATTCCTCAGCGTAGTTAAACCCCTCGCCCATCGGATTGCTCTTATGAGAGTGCTGATGAAGAATCTTGAGATTCAACTGGTTCGGCCACCAGTCGCGGTTTGACGTGCCTTTGCGGACTGTGGATCCCATTATCGGGCGCTTGCTATCTTCATTCATAACGTTTCCTCCTTTGGTTGAGAGACTAGAGAGATACGCCACCAGCGCTCTGATTTCTTGATCTGTCAGCTTATCAAATTTCGGCATTCGTTTGATCGGGGACTTCAACTGAGTTTTGATATTCTCAGCCGTTGCGGCACGGCCACTGGCAGGGAGTTTCTTGGTCTCGGACAGTCCCATTAAACTTGGTCCACCTTTGTCCCCCGCCTTGTCAGCATGGTGGCAGCCAGCACAATTGGCTGCAAAAAGATTCTTCCCGGCAGCGAGGAGAGCGGGATCGACAGGCTGACCTTTGTCTTGTGATGCGATGGCCTGACTTGGGCCCCATAGAGGGGTCCCGATGAAAGACGCTGCCACGACGCCACTCAAGATAACCGCAATGGCAAATCCTATCACGAGAGCAGTGGCCTGTATTCTCATCTCTATAGCTCCTTTCATTCTCGACGATCAGTTTCTGGGCTAACACGAGAACTCGGACTGCCCGTAGTTGCCCTCTGCCATTACTTTCGAGCGCAGAATCCAGCGGTTGCTGTAGCACCCAACCGGATTGATGGTAACTCGTGGAGTATATCAACCCTTTCTCCGTGGAGGAGGCCAACTAAGAGATGCCTGACAAGCGAAAATGGGCTAATAGGCCGGTATTCGGCGATTCTTCAGCATTGTCCTTTCATCTCCAGCTCTTCACTCCTGACCAAGCTGAAAATCTCAATCGGTTCACTCACGTTTTTGAACTCCATCAAGCCGCGCTCAAATAATTGAATCCTCTCCTTAACATGCTTGGCTGTTTCCGGACCTATGAGAATGTCGCCATTTTGAGCGGCGGCGGCAATCCTGGCCGCGAGATTGGTCACGGGGCCGGTGGCGGTAAATGTCATACGGGTCCCTGTGCTTCCCTCGAATTTGGTCATCCCCACCGACGCAACGCCGGAATTGATGCCCATATTGATCTCGACCTTGGGAAACCTTGACTTGAGCTCTTCATTGATCTCGTCTGTCTTCTTTCGGATCTCGAGGGCTCCCCGGGCTGCACCTATTGAGGACGTCTCTACGTCTCCTTGGAAAATGACCATGAGCCCATCCCCCGCGGTCTCGTTTATGTCTCCACCTCGGGAGTACAAGATGTCCAGGAAGGCAGAGAAATACTTCTCGATGATGAAATTGACCTTCCCCCGTGTTTGGGTTTCGCTTATTCGTGTGTACCCCGCAATATCCAGAAACAAGACCGTGACCTCAATGTCCCTCTTCTCAAATTCTGGAGCGCCTGGATTTCTTTCCACGATCCGTTGGACCGTCGCCGGAACGAATGGGCGAAGATGTTTAAGCATGCTGTCTACCGTCATCTTGGCTTGGGCTATTTTCCAATGACCTTTCGCATTCTTGATGACGTTGGAAGCAAGTTCGGCGAGGTCCTGCAGGACGATAAGGTCTTTCTTACCAAGCGTGGATTCCGGTTTTGAAATAGCATCCAAGACAGCGAGGGGCTTGCCCTCAAGGTAAATAGGGACGACAATTTCTGAGAGGCCTTGGGGTACTACCACAGCCGTCGAGCCCCCGGGAAGATAGCACATTGTGGAAGCCCCCTTATCGAGTGCGCCGGCAACGGTTAGCCTTCCTCTTTTGCAGAGCTGACAATTGATTCGCTTTTTTTCGACTGCACAATGGAGGGGTCTGGTGTAATGCTCGGCCTGCGGGTCGACAACGAGCAGGCAGGCCTCACGAAGCTGAGGAATGCTGTTTTTCGCTTCATCTCGTATGATCTCAAGCACATCGCCTATATCCAAAGATGACGTGAGCTTTTTCGCCAGTCTAAAGATATTCTCAAAGCGCTCTTTGTACATCGTGCCGGCCTGTCCTCTACATGCGTTGATGACCTGGATAGACCTACGGTCTCACACGTGCCTTATGGCTTTGTGACCAAATATTTCCGAGTTCGCGGTCTTGCAATCAGCACTGATCTGATTGTCCAAAATGGGACATCAAACCACCGTGGTAAGGCGCTCTGATTTTTCTTCCATGTCATGTCCTCTTTATCCGGGAGTGAGAAGGTTATAGCTCTTACCTTGAGTTGCCAACGACCACTAGGTTTGTCGAGAGTCGTTATCTTTCAGGAACTTTTTTCTCTTTCTGGTCAAAAAAAATCCGCGTTACGCATCCTCTTGACATTCCCGACACAAACCAAAGAAGTCCAAACGGTGATGTTGAATTCTGAATCCTGTCTTCTTGCTTATCTCGTCCTTAAGCTCATCGAGACTTATTAGTTCAGGGTCCATGATCTTCCGGCACCTGACACAGACCACATGAGGGTGGGGGAACGGCTTGTTCCCGTCGTATCTGTTACTCCCATCGGGAAAGCCCAGCTCGAGAACTTCGTTGAGGCTCTTGAGCAGGGCGATAGTCTTGTAGATGGTGGCCAAGCTTGTGGTCGGGAACTCGGTCTTGACCTTTTCGAAGATTTGTTCAGCGGTAGGATGATCCTCACTGGCGGAAAGAATCCGAAGCACGGCCAAGCGCTGGGGGGTGATACGGAAATCAAGGCTCCTGAGCTTGTCAAGCATCTGTTGAAAACGCTTTTCACTTCTTCTTGAGTCATGGAGAGCCATGAGGACCGTCCGCTTAGCGAAGTTGTTTCTCTTGAGAGAATGATTATCTCTTGAGAACCAAGATAAATCAGTGCTTCTTCCCTGTCAAGAGAAGAACGGTTTCGTGCAAAATGCTCCTCGTTCGTCGGCTGGGGCAACGGGATCGGAAACCCGGATGCGATGCGGTTTTGTCTCATGCATGGATGACTGAAACGATAGCGCTCCGCGGTTCTTGGGTCTTGACACAGTCCAGTTCCAATGCTTTAATATTTTTTTACCTTTTGAGGAGGACTCGTATGTACGCCATCGTCCGAACAGGCGGAAAACAATATAGAGTGGCGCCCGGAGACCAGCTCAAAGTCGAACGCATTTCCGCTCAACGGGGCGAAGAAGTCGTCCTGGATCAGGTGCTCGCCATCGGAGATTCCGACGGTATCCGCCTGGGCACTCCCACCCTGGAGGGCGCGCAGGTCAAGGCGAGTGTGCTCCGTCAAGCACGGGATCGCAAGGTAATCGTCTTCAAGAAGAAGCGCCGCAAAGCGTTCGATAAGAAACAGGGGCATCGTCAATGGTACACGCTCCTGCGCATCCAGTCCATCGGCCAGGGGACGGAGTAGTATAGGACAGGTGAGGGTCCCGGTAGAGCGGTAAACTACGAATTGATTTGCAAACAAGGAGAGCATGGCTCATGGCTCATAAGAAAGCGGGCGGAAGCTCCAGGAACGGTCGTGACAGCGCAGGTCAACGGCTGGGTGTCAAGCGTTTCGCAGGTCAGGTGGTTCGCGCGGGCAACATCATCGTGCGCCAGAGAGGCTCCAGCATCCATCCAGGCGAAAACGTGGGCATGGGACGCGACTACACGCTTTTCGCCAAGGTGGACGGCGTGGTCAAGTTCGACAAGAAAGGCCGCAACAAGAAACAGGTTACCGTGGAGCCGGCGCAATAGGGCCTCCCTTCAATCTGAAACACCGCTATCGAATTTCCCGACATTATCTTGAAGTTCGTCGATCAAGCACGTATCCAGGTAGTCGCAGGCGCAGGGGGTAAGGGCTGCCTGAGCTTCCGGCGCGAAGCTTTCGTCCCCAAGGGCGGTCCTGACGGAGGAGACGGCGGAAAGGGCGGTGATGTGATCCTCCGCGCGGACCCGTCGCTTGATACGCTCCTGGACTGCCAGTGCCAACAGCTTTACCGCGCGCGCAGAGGCGGCCACGGGCAGGGGAACAACCGTCAGGGCCGCGCGGGCGAGGATCTGGTGATCAGAGTGCCTCCCGGCGCCTTGGTCTTTGACGAAGAGACCGGTGAGCTGCTGGCCGACCTGGACCTTCCGGGGAAGGATGTGGTGGTCGCGTGCGGCGGCAAAGGAGGCCGCGGAAATGCCCGGTTCGCAACGCCCAGAAACCGAGCGCCTCGTCGGGCCGAGGAAGGACAACCGGGGCAGGAGCGACGGATACGGCTCCAATTGAAAATCATCGCGGATGTGGGCCTGGTGGGCATGCCCAATAGCGGCAAGTCCACTCTTATATCGCAGGTCAGCAGGGCCAGACCGAAGATAGCCGATTACCCCTTCACCACAAAAGCGCCTGCGCTCGGTGTGGTTCGACTGGACGACGAGACGGAATTCGTCATGGCAGACATCCCAGGGCTCATCCAAGACGCGCATAAGGGCGCGGGAATGGGTGACCGTTTCCTCAGACACGTGGAACGGACCAAGGTTCTGCTCCACCTCATCGATCCTTCCCCGCGTTACGACGAATCACCGGAAGCACGTTTCTCCGTGGTTATGGCGGAGCTTGATTCGTACGGCGCGGGTCTGCTAGACAAACCAATGATCGCGGTGATCACCAAAATGGATGTGTCGGAAAACATCCAACCAGCGCGCAAGCTTCAACGGCAGTTGCAAAAAAAGGGGATTCCCGTCCATACGATCTCGGCAATCACCGGCGCGGGAGTAAAAGAACTCCTGATCCACACGACCCAAATGCTGCAACAGGCGCAAGAGCGGAGATGAATCCGGAGACCGTTCGCAAACAGACCGTCTCGAAAGTGAAACGAGTGGTCCTGAAACTCGGATCGAGTGTCGTCACGTCCGAATCGGGGCTGGATGAGACCGCCATAGAGGGAATTGTGGACGATGTCTGCCGATACAAAAGACTCGGCAAGGAGTTCATTATCGTATCCTCGGGCGCGATTGCCGCTGGAGTCCGACGACTGGATCTCAAGGAAGGCGCCAGAACCATCCCCCAGAAGCAGGCCGCGGCAAGCGTCGGGCAGACACGACTGATGGCGGCCTACGAAGAGGCGTTCGGAAAGCACGGATACCGGGTTGGACAGATGCTCCTTACCAGGGACGACCTGATACACCGAAACCGGTACCTGAACGCGCGCAACACCTTGATGACCCTTCTTGGGTGGAACGTCACACCGATCATCAACGAGAACGACACGGTGATGGTGGAAGAGATCAAGCTGGGGGACAACGACAATTTGTCAGCTCTGGTGGCCACTCTTGCGGAAGTGGATCTGCTGCTGACCCTTACCGACCAGGAAGGCTTTATGGACTGCGACCCGCAAACAAACCCGGACGCGTGCCTCATCCCTCTGGTCGAAGAATTGACACCCGATATCATGAAGCTGGCCGAGGGTTCCACGTCCCGAGTGGGCCGAGGCGGCATGGCGTCCAAACTGGAGGCCGCCACCAAGGCGGGCAGGTTCGGGATTCCCATGATCATCGCGCGGGGCAAGATCCCCCACATCATCCCCCGCGTCATGGAAGGAGAGCTGTGCGGCACCCTTATCCTGCCGGCGAAGGAACGCATATCAGCCCGAAAACACTGGATGCGTTATAACCTGGTTCCCGAGGGCGCGGTGCGCGTGGACGAAGGCGCGGCGAGGGCGCTGGCGCGGGGAGGCGTCAGCCTGCTCCCTGTTGGAGTGATCGAGGTGGAAGGTCATTTCGAACACGGCGCGGCGGTGCGCGTAAAAGATCCCAGCGGCAAAGACGTGGCCCTAGGGCTGGTGAATTATTCTTCGGAAGAGCTCGGCAAGATAAAAGGGCGCCAGGCCTTCGAAATCGATTGGATTCTCGGCTATCGGACGAGCGACGAAGCGATCCACGCGGATAATCTGGTGCTGATGGAGACCTGAGCAGGCCCACCCGCCATACCTCCCGTTTTTT
>VGSG01000136.1 GCA_016875095.1 Deltaproteobacteria bacterium | reverse complement strand
GCGCGCCGCCACAGCGCGGTTTTGCGGATGGAGATCCAAGCTCCGGCCTCTATGGATCTTCAAGGCAAGCTTGGGGCGGGCACGTTGATCTGCGAAAGGCTCCGCGGGTGCGATCTCGTCATGTCCGCGGGAACAGTGGAGGTATCCCAGTGCTCCGGCGGCTTGAATATTGAAATGAACTCGGGCCAAATGGTCGTCTCCACCATTGCGCGAGGACACGCGCACAGATTCGTCATGGGGACGGGAGAGATTATCCTGGCCGCCGGTGACCTTACGGATCTGGTCCGAGCCGTGGTCAAGGTGGGATCGATCGACGGGGTCGATGAAGCACGAGTGAAAAGAATGGCCTTGGTAGGATGCAAGATGAATCCGTTGAAACACGATCCTTCCACCAGCATCGTGTGCGAAGTGGCGACCGGCTCGGTGAAAATAAAATGACGAGCGTGATTCGAGGGGAGCAGAGAGCATAGCGCTCCGGGTTTTGACGAGCGGCCAAGCATTGGCCTCTTTCAAATATTGGAAAGGACGGCGGATTCGTCCTCCGCGGGGAGTTCTTCCATGGGGGAGTAGGGGAGGAATGACGAATAGGTGGCGTTGAAATGTGATTTGACCATGCCGATGGGCCCGTTCCTCTGTTTGCCGATGATGATTTCGGCTTCGCCTCTTTTCGGATTATCTTCGCTCTTGTTGTACACCTCATCTCGATAGATGAAGATGATCACATCCGCGTCCTGTTCTATCGCGCCCGATTCTCTCAGGTCTGCCAACTGAGGCCGCTTATTGGGCCTTTCTTCCACTTTCCTGTTCAACTGTGACAAAGCGACCACGGGCGCGCTCAATTCTTTGGCCAGGGCCTTGAGCGACCGTGAGATCTCCGAGATCTCCTTTTCCCTGGAGTCGCTCCGCGTGGCTCCTCGCATGAGCTGGAGATAGTCCACCACCACCAACCCCAGGCCCTTTTCTTTCTTGAGTCGGCGCGCCTTGGCTCGCAGTTCCAGAGTGTTGATGGCGGGAGTGTCATCCACGAACAGCGGCGCCTCGGATATCAGGCCGGCCGCGCCGGTGAGTCGTGGCCATTCGTCCCGGCTGAGGTGCCCGGTGCGAAGGTTCTTGAGATTCACCCGAGCCTTGGAACAGAGTATGCGCAGCGCGATCTGTTCCTTACTCATTTCCAAGGAGAAAATAGCGGTGGGCGTGCGCGTCTCAATGGCCGCGTACGTGGCGATGTTTAGGGCCAGTGAAGTCTTGCCCATGGACGGCCGGCCCGCCACCACGATCAAATCCGATGCTTGGAACCCCGCGGTAAGCTGATCAAGATCCTTGAAGCCGGACGGGACGCCCGTCACATGCTCTTTCTTCTCATACAGAGTCTCGACGGTCTTGATGCCGGCGGTCATCAGGTCTTTGATGTGGATGAAGCCCGATTGCACACGGGACTCGCCCACTTGAAAGATAAGCTGTTCCGCCTCGTCCAGAAATTCGTCGATCCCGGATTCAACTTCGTAACACTTGGTCACGATCTCGGTGGAAGCAGAGATCAGTCGCCGCAGCAGGGCCTTCTCTTTCACCACGGTGGCGTAGTGAACGATGTTGGCCGCGCTCGCCACCGCGTCGATGAGTTCGGTGAGGTAAGCGGGACCGCCCACGCGGTCCAGGCAGCCTGTTTTCTGAAGTTGGGAGGTCAGGGTCACCCAATCGACAGGCTCCCCGCGATTGAAGAGTTCGGTAACTGCCGCAAAGATCAGTCGATGGGCTTCCCGATAGAAATCTTCCTCAACGAGGATCGAGAGCGCCTTGGGCAAGGCGTCATTGTCGATGAGTAGGCCACCGATGATGGCTCGCTCACCCTCGGCGAAATGCGGCGGGATTCTCAGTTGAGTCTTGGTCTCAGCCGACATCCTCCCCCTCATGTTCGGACTTCACCACAACATTGAGAGTTGCTGTCACTGAGGGATGGAGACGGACCATCGCCTTGTATTCTCCAAGCCGCTTGATCGGCTCCTCCAGGATGATGCGTTTCCGCTCGATTTCGTACCCCTTGTCCGCGAGCGCGGAGGCAATATCCGAGTTCGTGACGGAGCCAAAGAGTTTGGCTTCTTCGCCCCTGGTCTTGCGCTCAAAGACCAGTGTCAAGCCCGAGAGCTGCTCGGCCTGTTTCTCCGCCGAGGCTTTCTCGTGCGCGAGTTTCTTCTGTTTTGCCTCAATGAGTGTTCGGTAGTGATTGAGATTCTTCTCGTTCGCGACGCAGGCCAACTTCCGGGGGAGCAGGTAATTGCGGGCGTACCCGGGCTTGACCCTTACTGTCTGTCCCACGGTTCCCAGGTCTTCCATATTTTCAAGGAGGATAATTTCCATGTTTCCGCTCTCCCCGCCGACCTACTTTCGAGTAACCGTGAAAGGCAGGAGGGCGATATTTCTTGCACGCTTTATCTCGGTTGTCAACTGCCTCTGGTGCTTGGCGCAGGCGCCGGAAATCCTTCGTGGCACGATCTTGCCTCTCTCGGTGATGAACTGTCTGAGCGCCTCGGGCTCTTTGTAGTCCATGCGCAACTGAGGATCTGCGCAGAAGCGACAGACCTTGGTACGAGGAAAGCGACGTCGCTGTGGGGGCCGACTCATACTGGTTCTCCTTCCTTTTCCGCGCCGGCGGTCTCTTGTTCGGCCTTTGGCTCGGCTTTGGTTTCGGCGGCCTCTCCGGAAGGTGCTTCAGCCGGGGCCGCGGCGGCCGCTTCCGTTTCGCGCTGGGCTTTGAAAGCCTCCAGGTTCACGTTGTGGTCGAGCTTGACGCTGATAAACTTCAGCACCGACTCGGTGATCTTGAAATTGCGCTCCACCTCGGTGATAACCTCGGGCAGGCCCACAAAATCGAAGAGCACGTACCGGCCCACGTCACGCTTCTTGACCAGGTAGGCCATCTTCTTGCGGCCCCAGTCGTCGAGCTTGATCAGCTCGCCCCCCTGTTTCTTGATGATGCCGCTGTAGCGTTCGGTGAAGGTCCTGACTTCGTCGTCGGAGAGCTCAGGGTCCAGGATGACCACGGATTCGTAGCGTCTCATATGCGCTCCTTTCGGGTGTCAAGCCCCTGAGAAGGGGCAAGGAGTGATGGACAAAATTAACCATACACGAAACAGTGATCGGCTGCAACAACCGACTGAATGTGGCAGTGTCCTAATTTGGACGGGGGAGTAGAAAACTCAAATGGAAGTCATTTTAAGAAGCTTTTCTTCTTTTTGTTTGCGCGTGAATCTGGACGTTTACGTGGGTTTACAAGGGCAGCATCGACTGAGAGTGAAGTCATCTCCTCCTGTTTCCGGATGCCAATTTCCAAAATTGGCACCATTGCGGTGGGCAGGACATCTTGCCCTTTGGGGCCAGTAAACGCAGCCCCGAGACCAAATTTAACAACAATTCCCCATATTCCCTCATTTAAGCCTTGCTTCTTAACGAGAAGCTCCGCTATCTCTTTGAAATTGAACGTATATTGAGTTGCTTCAGCCATCGTAAACCTCTTTGTATGGTGTCTAATGGAGAGTGCGCCCAACCTCCTGGCCAAATGCTGGCGTAGTGGCTACCTTTTGCCATTCGCGGATATTATCTGGTTGCCAAGACTGCACTTTGGGGTTTTGCCCCACATCTGCATCGGCTACAACAGCATGTTGTTCGTGCGCGGAATAAGGCCATGTTATTACAGGGAAACGCTGACCGCTATGGCTCGGAAGTTCAACGACCTTCCGGGCCTCCAAGACTATGCCTATAGTAGCAGTGCTTGTCGCCACGCATCGGGATTCCTGTAAGGACCAGAAATCGGCAGGCTTCCCAGAGTTCTCCCAGCAGATGCGAAAAATCTCTGAATTTATTGGACCACGCGCATTGTCCTGATCCTTGTCATCGTAGGCCACTATCGTTACCTTCATGCCAAGAGCCCGCGCAAATTTGATAATAGTCTTGAGGCTGAGATTCCCAGGATTGTTAAAAATTTGGGACACTCGACCTTTCGATATGCCCAATTTTTGAGCCAAATCCGCTTTATTCAAAGATTCCGCCTCGATCTTGGTCTCCAATTGCGCAACGAAGTCTGCTGCAATTCGATATAGGAAGTCTCCAACGCTTCTTTCAGTCCAGTGTTTCATGAACGCACCCCATTGTTCCTGTTATGCCAGCGATTGGGGGATTATGTTTCTTGTGGCGTCTGTTATTGCCGTTTTTACTCCGCTTCGAGTCTTTATTTCGTTCAGTCTATCGAGCTCACTAGGATTTGTCTCCCAAGTATTCTTCTTGGCATGTGAAACTAGAACGCAAACCTGAAAACCCGGGTAAGAGGGTAAGGGATGACATAAAAATCCATAAAATCTGTGATCTTGCCTATTTTCCTTCCACTTAAAAACAAAACAATCCTTGTACTTAGGATTATGGGGCCAACCATGAAACCATTTCTCATTGATTCCGCCATCTAACCAATGGTCAAACCTAGTACGAATCTCCTGTTCTCGCTTCGGATTTAACGTGTCGAAAACTTCTTTGGCATTGATGTGTCGGTCTCCTTGGCACAGGAGAAACGCCAGACCACGTCGCGTGACCCTGTGACCAGAGACCAGCTCAACGACATAAGATCTTCCACCCGACATGGTTGAGACGCTTTTCGCGTTAGAGCTGGCATTCTCCAACCCCAACACCTCTAAGTTTATGTATACCTAAACCTCTTGTCAAGCGCTCGTTGGTTTCTCGTTGATTAGGGCCAACAGAGCCGCCATTTCGCACGCGGCAGACTATATCTCTATTATTTTAGATGTCAAGGGCTAACTTATTGGAATCGCGCGATATTAGGACTTCTCTGCTCGATACTCAGGCATAATCGCAGCGCTTACGGCAGACTGAGGGGAATGCACGGGGCCTTGGTGGAGCACGGCGAAGAACTTGCGCGTGCCCGTGCACCGCTCATGGACTCTCAGAAATCGTGGAGATGGCAAATTGGGACACTGCCAGGGGGCGCGGAAATTCTTACTCGGGTGAGAAAGGAGATGTAGTGGGGGATTTGGCGGTTAAAACCCCCGGACACTCTGCACCTTGCCGGCGGCCTTTCACCGCTTCGAGAGTTCTCGGCAGTTGTGGCATCTCCAGACGCGCTCGCGGATAAAGAAAAAGAGCGCGCCCACGCCGATAAAGATCAATCCTATGTAGTACATGGCAGGCAAAGCGAATTTGAGGAACCACGGGGTCTGATAGAAATTAACCGCCAGGCCGTACGCGACCATGAGCACGAGCCCCATCACCACGAGCACGATGGCTGCCAGGGGCGAGAGGACCATACGCGAGGACCTGGTCATGACTCCGCCGCAGAGTGCGCACAGCTTGACCTGGCCTCTTCGCACCCTGTCCTGAAACCTTCCCCGTTCCCTGGCGCCCGCGGGTCTCGGCGCGTCCCGATCTTCATTTCTCTCCAAGTTGACCGCGGGCCCGGGCTCGGCCACGGGGCTCGTTCGCCTTTCAGGCGTGGGGTGGGGGTATGATTCTTGACCGTTCATGAGCGTATGGTTCCGGAATTGAGATTCGTTTCGGCTATCTGAGAGCCTCTCTCAGGGGATTTGGGCCGCTCCTGGGAACCCCAGGCGGTGTGTTGCCGGTCGCGTGTCAGAGCCGCTCACGAGCCTTTCCTCCTGGTTGCGCTACTCCTCACCGCCCCAGGAGCCTTAACGCAAAACGCCCGGCAATGCTAGCACAAAAGCGGTCAACTCGAAAAGAGTTGGGGTGGAGGAAGGGCCACGGCGAGAGGGCCTCGGCCGCCCCGTGCCCGGCAGAGGACGGCCGAACCCGGCTCACAGACTTGATTACTTGATGTAGGGGTTACCGAACATCAGGATGAGGGCCACGACCAGCGCGTAAATGGTCAAGGACTCGATCATGGCCAGACCGATGATCATGGTGGTCAGAATACGGCCGCCCGCTTCGGGGTTCCTGGAGGTGCCTTCGCACGCGCCGCCGATGGCGGTCCCCATGCCGATTCCGCTACCGATGGCGCCCAGGCCGATAGCGAGGCCCGCGGCCAAGACGGTGTACTGGACCACAGGCGCGGTTGCGGCGTCCATGGCGGCCATGGCCACACTGGCCACGCACAGGATGCCGAGGGTCAAAAGACCGGCGATTACGGTTCTTCTCATTTAGTCTCAACCTCCCTTTTGTTGGGTTATCAGTGCGCCTCTTCCAGCGATCCAGCGATGTACATCATCGTCAGCATGATGAACACCAACGTCTGAATAAAAGAGGTGAACACTTGCAAGAACATCATGGGCAACGGCACCAGATACGGAAGCAGAATCGTGAGGATCACCACGGCGAGATCCTCGCCCATTATGTTTCCGAAAAGTCGGAAGCTCAGGGAGAGAATTCTGCTCAGGTGCCCGATGAGCTCGATAGGAAACATGAGGGGGATCAGCCACGGGACCGGGCCGAAAAAGTGCTTGATATAGTGGAATCCGTGGTGTTTGATTCCCACGATGTGGGTGACCGTGAATGAGGTCAGAGCCAGCGATAACGTGGTATTCAGGTTATTCGTGCACGACTGGAACCCTGCGAGAATCCCGATGAGATTGCATGAGAGGATCCAGATCGCCAACGACGCGATCAGTGGAAAATAGGGCCGACCCTTCTCCCCCATGGTTTCCACCACAAGATCTTCAAGGGTTCGCACCGCGACTTCCCAAAAATTCTGCTGTCCGCGGGGGACCATTTGGAGCCTGCTCCGAACAAGCAGAGCGGCCACGATGAGGATGATCATCACCAGCCAGCCGTTTACCACGTTGTTCAGGTCGGCGTGGCTGACCGAGTGCTTATCCCAAAAGCTCTGGTACGCGCTATAGAGCGGATTGGTGATAAAGTCAGTCAATACGGGCGGGTGTATTTCCGCGGCCATGAACTAGACCTCCTTTGGCCTTCTATTCGCCACAATGGCGAGCGCCAACATGACGAAAAGTCCCGCAGGGACCACTGAAAGCCCTATGACCAGCCCCACGGGATCTACCTTTGCAAACTTCACGAGGCCGTACAAGCACAGCCCCACAACGATCAGCCTGAGGTAAAAACCCCCCATAAGGGAAACCATCGCGCTTCCCTTGTGCGCAAGATCCGCTTGCTTCACTTTTCGGGCCGAGGCCCACGCATTTAGAAGCACCAGCGCGCCGCCGGCCACAAAGCCGAGCCCAAAACCCCACGAAGCCCACACGAAGGAGAGCGGCAAACCGATTACGTACACTACCGCAGACAGGGCAAACCAGATCCCGGGAATCTTCTCAAACCTCATTTATCCTCTCTGCGCTTGTCCGCCTCCAGCTCCTTCCGGACCACAATCCAGACGTTGCGGCCCGCGGCTGCGACCCCGAAGAGAAAGCCTATGATGCTGAGATACGGAAAGACGCCAAATTTACCGTCGAGCCAGTATCCCACACCGGCCCCGATAAAAATGGCCAGGACTATCGAAACACCTAGCTGGAGGGCATCGCCCACCACCTGCCAGGTTGTTTTCCATTGCTTCACGAAGTCTCTCTGATTAGCAGAAAAAAGTACGCTCTGTCAAGGTTTCCCGCGACAGAATGTAACACAAAAGACCCGTCTCCCGAGTGAAAAAAATTGTGCTGGGAATCAGCCCCTGTTACATCCATAGTATATGCCGAACTAGGTTGAGGTCCGCGCCTTTGAATGAAGGGGGAATCCCCCTCATCCTGCCCTCTCCCGCCAGGAGAGAGGGTTTTCGGACCCCATCCCTCGATGGGAGGGGCAAGCGGGGAGGGTGATCGTTGCCGTATAGCTCCCGGGCCGTACCAATTCATTTGTCTGGAGCGGCAATTACTGTTTGAGTAGAGTGGGGCAGCGTGAGTCTTTCCGAAAAATACAACCTCGGAATCACCGGCCAAATCGTTGAGTCCTTCCTTGTTTCCAGGCTGCCCATTATCTTCATCATTGCGTCCCTCCTGGCCGGCGCCGCGGCCCTGATCGCGACTCCGCGCGAAGAAGAGCCCCAAATTGTGGTCCCGATGATCGACGTGATGATCAATTTTCCGGGAGCTTCCGCGGTTGAAGTGGAGAATCTGGTCACCATAAATTTGGAGAGGAAGCTCTGGGAGATCGATGGAGTTGAGTACGTGTACTCGGTCTCCCGACCCGGCGCGGCGGTGGTCACAGCCCGTTTCTTCGTGGGGGAGGACCGGGAAGAGAGCCTGCTGAAGACCCACAGTAAAATCATGTCGTACGTGGACCACGTCCCTCCGGGGGTAACCGGATGGGTGGTCAAGCCCGTGGAGATTGACGATGCGCCCATTGTCACCTTCGCGCTGTACAGCGATCGGAACTCGGATTTCGAGCTCAGGCGAATCGCGGAGGAAATTCTCCACAGGATTCAACGAAATCCTGACGCGGGCCGGGCCTACATCGTGGGCGGGCGAAAAAGGCAGATCA
>VGSG01000135.1 GCA_016875095.1 Deltaproteobacteria bacterium | reverse complement strand
GGCAGGGCTTGTAGAGGAGTACCGACAAAAAGTGAGGCGGGCGCAGGAGAAGAGGCTTCAGAGGAACCTCTCAAGAGCAAATCAACAACCAACACCTTTTTTCTCTTGATCTGCCTGAAACAGTACAGAGAGCGAATGGCTCTACGGGACAAATTGGCGAATACAGCCTGCGGCAAGACACAATGTATACCATTGGCAATGAATGGCCCGATGTTTCGGAAGATATAGCAGCACTTCCGAACCTTCAGGGATACGGCAATGTGTACGATCTTCATGAAGCGATGGCGCGAGACACTAGCGGTGACTTGGCGTCCCTCGTAGAGCAATTCGTTGGTACCGCCGAATCACCTTCGCGCAGCACCTTGGTGGACCAAATCCTTTTCAAATGGACGGGTACTGACGGCATCAACCCCGGATGTAGAGGGCCCAACATAGACGCACGCAAACTTGCAGTTTTGGAGAAGTTCTTTGGTCAATCGTTTGTCGGGTCAAATGGCACAAGTCCGACGTACGAAAGTTCGATATTACTGAATGAGTCGTATCGGGTAGTTTACGAGATGACTTACGGCCAGCTCATGGTCCAGACGCACCTCGCCGAATTGTATAGGAATATCCAATATGTGTGGGATGACCAGCAGCTGGCAATGAACTTCGATCTTCGCAATGTAGTCACAACGATTCAACAAAGCATTGCCATCAATCCAGAGCAGGGAAAGCAACTCCTGGCGGAATTTGCTCGATCTGTTCGAGGCATTGCACTATTGCCGCAAGCCGAGTATTTGTTCTTTCGCGAGACGTTTATTCAGCAGGACCCAAGCCTGGCGTGGGTGATTGATACCGGAGGGCTGCCTGTCTACGACCAACTCGGGCAAGGGGACGGATGGTGGTATCCCCACATGTGGGGCACCTGGAACTCTGATGCCGTCAGAGGCAGCCTGACTGAAGGCGATGGTTACATAAACGGACTAACGGGCAATGATGTCATTTACGGTACCTCGCGGAATGAATATTTGTTCAATCAAGATGGTGATGCGCTGCTGTATGGCGGTGGCGGCAATGACGAGCTGTGGTCCGGGGAAGGGAACGATATCTTAGACGGCGGGACAGGTAACGATAGGCTCTTCGGCGAAGCCGGGAATGATACGTACATGTTCCGGAGAGGCTCGGGTCAAGATATTATCATAGATCCTGATCCAACCGCAGATAACGCAGATACGATCTGGCTGGGGAGTAATCTGACTCCTGAAGAAGTGGTTCTGAGAAGGTCAGGCAATAATCTGGTCCTGAGAATCAAAGATACCAACGACGTTCTCACTGTACAAGATTACTTTAAGAACGACAGCCTACTGAATCGGGTCGAACAAATCCAGTTTATGGATGGCGCTGTCTGGACCCACGACGATATTCTTCTTCAAATTGTTGCCCCCACAGAAGGAGATGACATTATCTACGGCGGCGCCGGCGACGATGCCATCAACGGCGCAGGCGGGAACGACGCGCTGTACGGAAACGCAGGTAACGACGCCCTGTATGGACTTGCAGCATGAACCGGAGATTTCTCATGAAAACGCGACGCGTATCCGTGATTACGAGGTGTTGGCTGCGACTGGTAGTAATAGTGGCACTGCTGCCCTGCCTTGCCATTGCTGCGATACCGGCTCTCGACGACCAACTCATAAAGGCGGCAGGTAATGGGGACCTTGGGCAGGTCAGGATCCTCCTGGATAAGGGCGCCAATGTCAATACCCGCAATGAGATAGGCGTCACGCCGTTAATGCAGGCCTCTCTTAAGGGGAAAACTGATGTCGTCAAAGTGCTTTTGGACAAAGGCGCTGATCCCAATCCTGTAAACAAATTGGGGATGACCGCATTGATCGCTGCTTCATCAGGGGGCAAAACTGAAGTGGTGAGGCTGCTTCTGGAAAAGGGGGCTAATGTCAACGCAAGGGGCATACTGGGTCAGACGGCCTTGATGTTGGCTGCGAGCGAATGTTATCCGGAAATCGCAAAACTATTGCTGTCAGGGGGCGCAGATGTCAATGCGAGAGGCGACGCTGACCGGACAGCCCTTATGCAGGCGTCTGGGAAGGATTGCCGGGAGGTAGTCAGCATCCTACTGGCCATGGGCGCAGATGTCAATGCGAGGGACAAGCATGGGCGGACAGCCCTGACGTTCGCTGCCGAGAAAGCCCACCTGCAGGTATCGAAATTGCTTTTGACCCGCGGAGCTGATGTGAATTCACGGGACGATCTCGCGTGGACACCGCTGATGACCGCAGCTGACCAAGGGCATGTCGGCATGGTGCAATTTCTAGTGGACAATGGGGCCGACATCAATGCGAGCAGTAGATATGGGTGGACGGCACTGTCACGGGCTGCCGCGGAAGGCCACTCGGCAGTGGTGAAGCTGCTCAAGGACCGAGGGGCGGATGAAACGCTGGCGGCCGCGGCTTGTCTGGGAGATTTGGAGCGAGTTCAGCATCTTACGGCGGGAAAAGCTAAGGTGAAACAGAACATCCAGGACGTGGCCCTGGCGTGTGCTGCAAAGCGGGGACACTTTCACGTAGTGAAACTGCTCTTGACTAAGGGAGCTGACGCCAACGCGAGAGCGGGGGAATCCCTTACAGGTGCTGCCGACGCGGGCCGTCTGGAGATATTGACACTGCTCTTAAATAAGGGCGCTGATATTAATGCAAGGGGGATGTACGGCACGACGGCCCTGATGGCCGCTTCCGAAAAAGGTCATGTGGATGCGGTTAGAGTGCTCCTCCTGAGAGGCGCGGACGTCAACGCGAACGATGAGAACGGATGGACAGCCCTGATGTGGGCTGCCTGGAATGGTAACCCGGAAGTATTGAAATTGCTTTTGGAAAAGGGCGCACAAGTCGATGCAAGGGACGCAGATGGCTGGACTTCGTTGATGTTGGCAGCGCGGGCAGGGCACACCGCGGAGATAAGGCTCCTTCTAGAAAAGGGGACTGACATCAATGCAAGGCTGCCCGGCGGCGTGACGGCCCTGATAGCTGCCGCGGCAGAAGGTCAAGTGGGGGCCGTGAAATTACTCTTGGATAAAGGTGCTGACGCTAGAGCCGAGCTCCGAGATGGAAGTACTGCCCTCACATGGGCTGCCTGTCAGGGACACTTGGACGTGGTGAAGTTGCTCAAAGGCCGGGTGGCTGGACTCACTTTAACGGATGCGGCGTGTCTCGGTGATGTCAAAGAAGCAGAGCGCCTCCTGGCAGGAGGGGCTAATGTCAATGGTGAGACCGGCACTAATATGGCGCCACTGGCTGGGGCTGTGAGGCGTGGTCACTTGGCTATTGCCAAGCTGCTTCTGACTAAGGGCGCTGATGTCGATCCGCGGACTGGCGACGGCGAGACTCCATTGATCGCTGCTGCCAAGGATGGTCAAGTGGAGACGGTGCAACTGCTCCTAGACAAGGGCGCTGACGTAGAAGCGCGGACCGTTGACGGCGTAACAGCTATGAAGATAGCCCAGCAAAAGGGATACAAGAATATCGTGGAACTGCTCATGAAATATGGGGAAGAAAACTAGAGCTTGATTTCGAGTCTTATGCATTTCGTATCTACTCGTGATTCAACGTTTAAACGGAGCGCTTGCGGACATACAAGTAGGATTTCGGTGCTCAAGATGAGATTCGGCTGCTAGGAAAGACAATGCCCCAAGCAATCTAGAAAAGGAGGAACGTCAATGGGTGGCTCGTCCTTTGTTGGTCCTTCGCCTTTTTCCCCGGGCAGTTCGCTTAGGCCAGGTGGACGGTGGCCTCCAAGGCCGATATATGTAGAGCCAGAGCCCGCGTACAGTCATGACCGACCAGGAAGGTATGAACCTCGGAGCGGCCCTATCGAGGAAGAGAAATACAAAGGCCCTCGTATTTGTACGCGAGAGGCGTTTATGGCCTGGGTGAACGCAGACCCGGTACGGCAGGAGTGGTATGAAAGAGGTAAGACGTTACATAAGCAATGGAGCGAGGCTGTAAGGCCTCACCGTGAAAAGATTTACAAGGAAACAGGGAAGTGGCCCTTGTACTGGGATGATCCACTGAGTGCCTGGGTGTCGCCTTGGTCACAAGCCGCCGAGGATATGGGAATAGATGAGCCCGTTTGGCACTGCACTCCTAGCGGGTACCGTCATTACAGGCGATCGAGGGGGGCTAAACCACCTGCTACCCCACCAGATCCTTTGGTACTTGACCTCAATGGAGACGGGATAAGAACCATCAGCGTCGATGACGGCATGTTTTTCGACTACAACGGCGACGGGTTTTCGGAGCAGACTGGTTGGTTTAATCAAGAGGATGGCCTTCTGGTTATGGACAGGAATGGTGATGGTTTTATTAATGATGGAAAAGAATTGTTCGGTAATCAGACAATCCTGAAGGATGGCACTCAGGCAGCAAATGGATTTGAAGCATTGGCTGAATTGGACCTCAATAACGATGGAAGAATTGATGCAGCTGATGCGGCTTATTCCGAACTAAGAATCTTGAAGTATCATGATAGTGGGTATGACATTTACGCGCTTGATGACCTGGGGATCAAATCAATCAATCTCGATTCAACGATAACGAATTTCACTGATGAGCAGGGCAACACTCAATTCAGGGCCGGCAGTTTTGAAAAATCCGATGGCACTTCTGGGCTGATTGCCGATTACGGATTTCCGATCACGGAACCCTCCACTGTGCCCCTGGAGTGGCTTTACGTTCCAGAGGAGATAAGAGCCCTTCCCGACCTTCAGGGGAGTGGAGTGGTCTACGATCTTCATCAAGCCATGGTACGGGACACCGCTGGCGAACTGACATCCCTTGTCGAGCAATTCATCAGTGCTGTTGATCCGGCTTTGCGCAGTGCTCTAGTGGAGCAAATCTTTTTCAAATGGGCCGGGGGTGAGAGCATAGATCCTCACAGTAGGGGTAGTAATATCGACGCGCGCAAGCTGGCTGTGTTAGAGCATTGGTTTGGTGAAGTTTGGCATGGAGAAAGCGGTTTAAACCCTAATTATGCTGCGTCCCTGGACCTCAATGAAGCGTATCGGGAGATATTTGAAACGTTGTACTCCGACCTCTTGTCTCAGACGCATCTGAAACAGCTTTACGATAAGCTCTCCTACACATGGGATGAGGGGAAGCAAGAAGTTAGGACGGATTTCAGTGCTGTTATTCCTGACATTTTGGCAGAGCTTAACAATGATCCGCTACAGGGGGAGCAACTTCTGGGCGAGTTCGCCCGCATGCTGCGCGGCATTGGATCATGCCCGCCAAACTGTTACTTCACATTCCGTGTGACTATGATTGAGATCGATTCTGATTTGGCGTGGGTGTTTGATACGGGAGCGCTCCCCGTTTACGAACATCTCCATCAGGGCACGCGGTCATGGTCGCCACATATCGAAGGAACTGACAACGCCGATGCCGTCAAGGGGAGCCTCACAGAAGGAGACGGATACCTCAATGGACTGAACGGTAACGACGTTATTTATGGTACAAACCGCAACGACATTCTGATCAATGTTACTGGCGATGCACTTCTCGCCGCCGGTGCCGGTAACGATCAAATCTGGGCTGGTGCTGGTAATGACATATTGGACGGTGGAACAGGCAATGATGTCCTGAAGGGCGAGGCAGGTGATGACACCTATATATTCAGGAGAGGCTCGGGTCAAGACATCATTGTTGATGCTGACCCCACACCAGGAAATGTGGATACAATTTGGCTTGGGAGTTTTCTTACACCGGAAGAAGTGGTGCTGAGGCGCTCGGGTAACAACCTTGTCCTGAAGATCCTCGACACCACCGATACCCTCACCGTCCAAGACTATTTCCGAAATGATAGTCCATTAAACAGGATCGAACAGATCCAATTTATGGACGGAACTGTTTGGACCCATGAGGACATTCTCGTTGAGATAGTCAAGCCGTCCGAGGGTGACGACATTATTTATGGATGCACCGGAGACGATCTCATAAACGGTGCAGGCGGCAACGATGCGCTGTATCGCCTAGCGGAAGCGACCTATCTGCGTATGTAGACGAGGACACACAATGAACGATAAAGAAAGCATGGCAATAGAGCCTAAGCCAAGTCGCCGCTGGCCGAAGATTCTAATGGGGTTGAGCCTGTCTGTTGTCCTCATCATCGTGGCAATTCTAGTGCCTAGTTGCCTAAATTAGAGTAACGTTTTTGGGGTGCAACTGGATGCACGGTTCGCTTTCGCCACTCAAAAGGAGCGGCTTCCTGGTTGTACGAGTGCACGAACTGGTCAATGGCGGTTCGAACCTCTTTGGGGGAGGTGAAGCTTCCTCGCCTGAGGGTTGCTCCAGTGAGGATGCTGAACCAGCATTCTACCTGATTGAGCCAACTGGCGTGCGTCGGGGTGAAGTGGAAGTGGACGTTCTTGTGCCGTGCCAACCAATGGTCTCGCTTTGGTTTGTGCGTCCTCAGATTATCGAGGATCACGTGGATTTCCTGGTCAGGGCGGTCCGCGATCACCTCGTTCATGAAGTCCAGAAACTCTCTCCTCCTCCGCCGTTTGTAGTGCCCCACCTTGACCTGACCCGTGGCGACTTCCAGCGCGGCGAAGAGCGTGGTGGTCCCATGACGCTTATATTCATGACCGAAACCGGTCAACGCATGACCGTTGGGAAGCCTGAGATATCCTTGAGCGCGCTCCAAAGCCTGAACACAAGGCTTCTCGTCCACAGAGATCACCACCGCATTGGTCGGAGGGTCGAGGTACAAACCGACAATGTCCGCTGCCTTGGGGGCAAATTGCGGATCAGTGCTGATACACCAGGAACGCCGCCTCTGAAGATGAATCCCGTGGCGACGCAATACTCTCCAAACCTGGTGAGGAGAGACATCTCCCAACCGTTTGGCCACCAGTTTGCCCGTCCAAGTGGCATATCCAGGAGGCGGGTCCTCATCGAGGACAGCCAGAATGCGCCGCTCCGTGTTTTCATCGTAAACCGGCGTAGCGCCGGATCGGGGAGCGTCCCGCAACCCTTCCAGGCCAAGAGATGCAAAGCGAGTCCGCCACTTGCTCACTGTAGCAGGACGCACACCAAGCTCTCGCGCTATCCTGTTCGTGCCCTGGCCAGAGGCCGCAGCCAAGATTATTTTGGCTCTCAACACCAAGCGTTGCTCAGTTCTCATACCGCGAATCCAAGATGCAAGGGTCCGCTGCTCTTGTTCTGTCACGCTAACGGGGGTAGGTATCTTTGACATGCCCCCCCTTGTATCACATGACGCTATATTATGCAAATAGGTACTAGCGCTTCGATGCGGCGGGGAGATTTGAGGAAGAGGGCGTTGACGATCACGGGGTCCTTGAGGAATCCAAAGTTCTGTTCCACAGAATGTTGGTCTTGATAGGCCCTGAGTAGCTCTTTCGAGCCGAGTCCTCCCATTGCCTCCTCAAGCTCGTTGGTGATGAGCACAAAGCATCCCGCCCCTTTCCTGGCGCGTGCTACGGCCTGTTCCCTGGGCTTGAGGCTGATCTTGAGACGGTAGGTAGTGCGTTGGATTTTCCGGGTTCCATCGGCTTTGGGTCTGCCCGCGGCATACATGGGTTTTTCTTCCACCCGGCCTATCAGTTCATGGAAACGCCCCTTGGGGAGGCGGGATATGGCAGCCTGTGCATCGGGAGCACAGGCATACTCGATCTTCTCCTGTTCTGTTGCGATGCGCTCCATCTCGGCCTTGTCGGCCTCAAGGGTCTGCTCCAGTCGCTTTGTGCGGCGCTCGTCGTATGCATTAGAGTGAACAACCAAAGCCCGATACCAGACCCCGTACAGATCTACCATGGTCTCGAAGCCGTGGTAATGCGCAGGCTTGCGCTTGGATGTTGGAGGCTCCTCAGACAAGGTTCCCATGTCTTCCCAGGTATCTTGTCTGACTGACTTGGCAATGGCTTTGCCACACTCTTTGTACGATGCGGGAAGTCGAGAGACGAAACGGAAGCCGCTTTTCCAGTCATCCATCAAGGCGAGATTATCCGGAGTGATCAGGGCGGAGTCCGCCACATACAGAAAATTGTCCTGATCCAGTTCACGCATCCGCTCCGCCACCGTAGGAATGAGGTTGTGGTTGATCACCTTGTCCGACTCGTTGCCGTTTTCACACCTGGAGTAAATCGGAATACCCGCGTCCACACACAACAGCGAATGAACCAGCTGCTTGAGATCCGGTCGATGCTCCTTACTGAATCCAAAGGTGATTACAAAGGGTTGATCGGGAGACTCCTCTCCATACAGATCATAATCCCCATACACTTTGTGAGACGTTGTGTCGTGGTGAACATGGGTGCTGTCCAAATCAAAGAGCTTTACTGCCCGAAACGCAATCGCGCTGAGTACCTTGCCGGTCCCCACCTCAAAGATACGATCCAACCCCCGACCCACAGCATCGTCGTTGAGTTTCTCCGGAGAAATCCCTTCTCCCAAAAGCAACTCTGTATCCAGCTTTGCAAACGCATCGGGAAGCCGGAACAGAGGGCTCCTTCCCGAGAGAGCGTCAAGAACCAGAGCCAGCACGATTTGACCGTAACTTATCCCTCGTTTGGCGCCGCACAGTCTGTCAATCTCTTCCACAAACCCCAAAGTGCGAGCATAGGCTGAGACGATCGGAAGAAATCTCACATCGCACGCACGTATCGGCTGGCCTTCCTTCATGGCCGGACACCTCCCTGTCAAGGCGCCCAGGCTCTATCACAAAGACCGATCCCGTACCAGTCCCCTTTCGTCCAAACCGAAAAAAATTACCTCCAACCGCTGTCCAAAAAGTGCGAAACGCGAG
>VGSG01000134.1 GCA_016875095.1 Deltaproteobacteria bacterium | reverse complement strand
GGTGACTCCCGCCAAAGGACTGGAGCGGTAGAGAGGCGGAATGATGAGAGATATAATCACCCTTGCTTGCAGCGTCTGTAAGCAACGGAATTATACGACGACCAAGAATAAGAAGAACACTCCCGACAAGCTGCAGTTCAAGAAGTATTGCAGGTTCTGTCGTGAACATACGATTCACAAGGAGACCAAGTGACGAGCATTCATGCGGACGAGGTGTAGGCCAGTAGCTCAACGGCTAGAGCACCGGTCTCCAAAACCGGGGGTTGGGGGTTCGAATCCCTCCTGGCCTGCCACTCCTGTCGAAAGGAATGGGTTGCTCCCCGCAGCTTGCTTGAAGAGAGATCGATGGAGCGAGCAAAAACTTTCTTAAAGAGCACCGCCGAATTCTTCCGTGAAGTGAAGGCTGAGCTTCAAAAAGTGACCTTCCCAACTCGCCAGGAAACCCTCGGTTCCACGATGGTTGTGTTGGTCCTCACGGTGATCATGGCGCTTTACCTCGGATTCAGCGATTGGGCCCTCGCACGCGTCGTTAAAATGCTCTTGCAAATGGGGTAGGATTCTTGTAACGGGAGTCACGCAAAGGAGGGCATCCATTGGCTTTGCGCTGGTATGTAGTACATACCTACTCAGGATATGAGAATAAAGTGAGACTCGCTCTGGAAGAGAAAATTAAGGCTCTGGCTTTACAGGAGAAAATTACTGACGTTCTCATACCCTCCGAATCAGTGGTCGAGTTGGTGAAAGGCGAGCGGAAGACATCAAACCGCAAGTTCTTTCCCGGGTATGTGCTGGTGAGGATGGAACTCGACGACCAGACCTGGCACCTAGTAAGGAGCACTCCGAAGGTCACGGGCTTCATCGGTTCTCGCACGGAACCCGCGGTAATTCCGGATGAAGACGTTGAGAACATCAGGCGCCAAATGGCCGAAGGCCAGGAAAAGCCTAAGCCCAAGTATTCGTTTGAGAAGGGGGACTCAGTGCGGGTTGTGGATGGCCCGTTCATTAACTTCAACGGCACAGTCGAGGAGGTCAGACCCGACAAAGGCAAGTTAAGGGTTTTGGTGAGCATCTTCGGCAGGCCTACTCCCGTGGAGCTCGATTTTATCCAGGTTACCAAGAACTAACCGAACGCAGAACATGGATCCGGAGCTGTAGTGTCCAAATCCTTTCCGAGGATTAGGGCAAGGACGGTCGGTTTGTTTTTCAGAGGAAGGATGTAATGGCAAAGAAAATAACAGCTTACGTAAAGCTCCAGATTCCAGGCGGCGAGGCCAAACCGTCGCCGCCGGTCGGACCGGCTCTGGGTCAGCACGGTGTGAATATTATGGAATTCTGTAAAGCCTTCAACGCGCAAACCCAGAATCAGCCGGGAGTCATCATTCCGGTCCTCATAACGATCTACCAGGATCGATCCTTCACCTTCGAGCTCAAGACCCCGCCCGCGTCCTATCTCTTGAAGAAGGCGGCGGGGATCGAGAAAGGCTCCAAGGAACCGAACCGTGACAAGGTGGCCAAGCTGACTCGACAGCAGATTGAGGAGATTGCAAAGCTGAAAATGCACGATCTCAACGCCAAGGACCTGGAAGGCGCGGTCAAGACCATCATGGGGTCTGCCCGGAGCCTCGGCATAGATGTCGTGTAGGAATAGAGGATCATGATGCCTGCCAAGAGCAAGAAGAAGGATGAGGCCAGACAAAAGGTAGACCGGACCAAGAAATACGCTTTGGAGGAAGGTCTCCAGACCACACTCGATGGGGCGTACGCCAAGTTCGACGAGTCGGTGGATTTGGCCGTCAAGTTGGGCGTGGACCCACGGCACGCGGACCAGATGGTGAGAGGGACCTGTGTGCTTCCCCACGGCACCGGAAAGACCGTGAGAGTGATTGCGTTCGCAAAGGGAGAGAAGGAAAAGGAAGCCCGCGACGCAGGCGCCGACGAAGTGGGCGGCGAGGACCTGGCCAAGAAGATCCAGGAGGGCTGGCTCGAGTTTGACAAAGCCGTGGCCACCCCCGACATGATGGGCGTGGTCGGCAAGCTGGGCAAAATCTTGGGCCCAAGGGGCATGATGCCCAATCCGAAAGTTGGAACGGTTACCTTCGACATCGGCAAGGCGGTGGAGGAGCTCAAGGGAGGCAAGGTGGAATTCAGGGTTGAGAAGGCGGGGATTGTCCACATTCCCGTCGGGAAGGTGTCGTTCGGCCCCGAAAAGCTCGCGGAAAACATCAAGGCGGTGGTGGACAGTATCATCCGCTTGAAACCATCCGCGTCCAAGGGGGTCTACCTAAGAGGTATCGCGATTTCAACCACCATGGGTCCCGGTCTGAAGTTGGATCCCCAACAGGTGGCGGTCCAGGCGAAATAACGAGGCTATTCTTGTCGCTGAACATTATTGGAAGAGGAAAAGGAAGGTAAGTCAGTCAACCTGAACCAAGAACCCTAATAAACGAGGCCGAGTCGGAGACAGCAGGCGCGCTCTTCGTCGAGCGCTTAATCGAGGCCAGCCGAGGCGCGGCAGGAAAGAGGTGAAGAACACAACCTTTTCTCCTCAGTCCTCGATTCGTGACGCTTCCTCCGACGAAAGGGGGAAAACGAGTCTTGAACAGACAACAAAAAGAGAAAGAAGTAGCCTGGCTACGGGAACGTTTTCAGTCCGCACGGGTACTCGTCCTGACGAACTTCATGGGCCTGACGGTTTCCGAGATGAACCAGCTCAGGTCCATGCTCAGGAAAGAGGGCGCGTCCTTCAAGGTTCTGAAGAACACGCTGGCGCGTTTGGCTTACCCGGATACTGACGTGGCGCTTCTGTCGGAAGATCTGGTGGGCCCACGGGCCGCCGCGTGGACCGACACCGATGAAAAGGCCGTGGCAATGGCGAAGGTCCTGGTGGACTTCGTCAAGACCCATCCCAACCTGGAACTGATCCGAGGGGTGGTCCAGGGCCAGAAATTGGCGCCCTCCGATGTGGAGACGCTCTCAAAGCTTCCCAGTCGAGAGCAGCTCCTGGCTCGCCTGTGTGGCACAATGAACGCTCCTGTGGGAGCTTTCGTGAACACGCTGGCAGCCGTCGTCAGGTCATTGCTGAACGTTCTCACGGCTATTGAAGAGAAGAAGGGCGGCTTACCGGAAGCGGCTCAGAATTGAGCGGGCCGGCGCAGCAGCCCTGAAGATGTTGCTCAGTCACGAATCGAGGAGGAAATCATGGCAGAGATTACCAAAGAGGATGTGAAAGAATTTATTCGGAACATGTCGGTCATCGAACTCAGCAGGCTCGTAAAGGAGCTGGAGGAGGAGTTTGGGGTTTCAGCCGCCGCGCCTGTGGCTTTTGCCGCGGCGGGGGCCGGCGCCGGTGGCGCGGAGGCGGCGCCGGCTGAAGAGAAGACCGAATTTGATGTTATGCTCACGGGTTTCGGGGACAAGAAAATCCAGGTGATAAAGGTGGTTCGCTCCCTGACCGATCTGGGCCTCAAGGAAGCCAAGGATCTGGTCGAGGGCGTGCCCAGCCCTGTGAAGCAAGGGGTCTCCAAGGAAGAAGCTGAAAAGGCCAAGGCCGAGCTTGAAGCTGCTGGAGCCACAGTCGAGATCAAGTGATCACTTGCCCCGGAAGGAAATCTGTTCGGAGTTTGGGGGGCGGTCATGTATGGCCGTTCTCCAAACTCCTGCTTCCCGAGACACATCCTCATTTGACCTCCGAGTAACACTATTAACCACAGAGGGAGATCATGAGTCCGTTTGCCGTGCACTCTCAGAGGCTCAGGAAGAATTTCGCACGCATTCCTCGGATTGCGGGAATACCCAACCTGATCGAAATCCAGAAACAGTCATATGACCGTTTCTTGCAGGCCGGGGCCCCTCCTGAGGCGCGTGAAGACGTCGGCCTGCAGGCCGTTTTTCAGTCCGTCTTCCCGATCAGGGACTTCTCGGACACCGCGTCGCTCGAATTCATCAAGTACACCCTGGGAGAAGAGAAGTACAACGTTGAGGAATGCCTGCAGAAAGGCGTCACCTACGCGTTTCCGCTGAAGATCACTGTCCAGCTCATCGTCTGGGATGTGGATCCCGATACAAACTCCCGCACCATACGGGATGTCAAAGAGCAGGAAGTCTACTTCGGCGAGATTCCCGTCATGACCGAAAACGGGACCTTCATCATTAATGGGACCGAACGCGTGATCGTCTCTCAGCTCCACCGATCTCCCGGAATCTTCTTCGACCACGACAAAGGCAAGACGCACGCAAGCGGCAAAATCCTCTATTCCGCCCGCATCATTCCCCTTCGAGGCTCATGGATCGATTTCGAGTTCGATCCGAAGGACCGGCTGTACGTCCGCATCGACCGTAGGCGGAAACTTCAGGTGACGGTGCTCCTCAAGGCGCTCGGTCATTCCAGTGAGGAGATCCTCAATTATTTCTACGAGCGTCAGACCATCCTTCTCGAACCTGACGGGCTGCGACGTAAGGTTGATCTTAGACTTCTGGTGGCCGCCACGGCCACCACCGACATCATGGTGGAAGGCGCCAACGAGGTCTTGGTGCGCAAGAACAAAAAGATCACCCGTGCCGCGGTCAAACGCCTGGGCGACCGACGTATCGCGCCTTTGTCCATGAAACCGGAAGAGTTGGCGGGCAAGGTCATTGCGAGGGATATCATCGACGTCAAAACCGGCGAATTGGTCGCGCCCTGCAACAAAGAGCTCAAGATCGACGAGGTCGAGGACTTTGTGAACGATTTGGTCAATCGGGGAATCACGAGCTTTGACACGCTCTTCATCGAAGAGCGTGTCGTCTCGTCCGCTCTGAGAGACACACTCCTCGAAGATAAGATTGACGACAGACCAAACCGCGTTATCGAAGATTTTCGCAAACAGAATCCGGACGAACCCACTTCCAATGAGACCCTGAACGCCCAGATCGAAATCTACCGGAGATTGAGGCCCTCCAATCCGGCTACCGTGGAAATCGCGAACACATTCTTCAAGAACCTCTTCTTCAGGACCGACTACTACGATCTGTCCCGGGTAGGCCGCCTGAAGCTCAATCGAAAGCTGGCGATCTCAATGGGCGAGGCCCCACTGGCGTTGAGGACCCTCCGCCGCGAAGACATCATGCTCGCTGTGAAGTACCTCATCGAACTGAAAGAGGGGAGACCGGGCCGCGAGATCGACGATATCGACCACATGGGCAATCGACGGGTCCGGTCCGTCGGCGAATTGCTGGAGAACCAGTACCGCATCGGGCTGGTGCGCATGGAGCGGGCGATCAAGGAGCGCATGAGCCTCCAGGACGTGGAGACCCTGATGCCTCACGATCTGATAAATGCCAAGCCCGTCACCGCGGTAGTGAAGGAGTTCTTCGGCTCGTCCCAGTTGTCCCAGTTCATGGACCAGACCAACCCCCTCAGCGAGATCACCCACAAACGACGACTCTCCGCTCTTGGACCCGGTGGCCTCACACGAGAGAGGGCGGGGTTCGAAGTGCGTGACGTCCATCCGTCCCACTATGGTCGGATCTGCCCCATAGAGACACCGGAAGGTCCCAACATCGGCCTGATCGTTTCGCTCTCCACATTTGCGCGGGTGAACGAATTCGGCTTCATCGAGACCCCGTATCGGCCGGTGATGGACAAGCAGGTGCAGTCGGAAATTCGGTTCTTGACCGCCCTGGACGAAGAAGATCACGTGATCGCCCAGGCCAACGCTCCGCTGGATGAGCAAGGGCGCCTCTCTCGTGATTTGGTTGCGGTGAGACACAAGGAGAGCGAGTTCGCTCTGGTGCCCAGCACCGAACCGGACCTGATGGACGTTTCTCCCAACCAGCTCGTTTCCGTGGCCGCATCCTTGATTCCTTTCCTGGAAAACGATGACGCCAACCGTGCGCTCATGGGTTCCAACATGCAGCGCCAGGCCGTTCCTTTGCTCACCACGGAAGCGCCTCTGGTCGGCACCGGCATGGAAAAAATCGTGGCCATCGATTCCGGCGTCGCGGTGGTTGCCAAGCGCGACGGCGTCGTGGACTCGGTCGATGCTACGCGCCTCGTGATCAAGGCCACGGAATTCACGGAAGGGGACTTGGACCCGGGGGTGGATATCTACAATCTCGTCAAGTATCAGCGCTCCAATCAGAACACCTGCATCAATCAACGGCCTGTCGTGAGGCGAGGCGACCGTGTGGCAAAAGGGCAGGTGATCGCGGACGGACCGGCGACGGACCGGGGCGAATTGGCGCTGGGCAGAAATGTGCTCGTGGCGTTCATGCCCTGGGGCGGGTACAACTACGAAGACTCGATCCTCGTCAGTGAGAAGGTTGTGCGGGAAGACATTTTTACATCGATTCACATCGAGGAATTCGAGGTAATGTCTCGGGACACCAAGCTGGGGAAAGAAGAGATAACCCGTGATATTCCCAACGTCGGCGAGGAAGCGTTGCGTAACCTGGACGAGTCGGGCGTGATACGCATCGGCGCGGAGGTAAAGCCGGGTGACATCTTGGTCGGCAAGATCACGCCCAAGGGTGAGAATCAACTGAGCCCTGAAGAGAAGCTGCTCCGCGCGATCTTCGGTGAAAAGGCCGGAGACGTGCGAGACACGTCACTGCGAGTCCCCCCAGGGGTCGAGGGAACCGTCATCGGCGCCAGGATCTTCTCCCGTAAGGGCACGGATAAAGACTCTCGAACCCTATCCATCGAGAGCGAAGAGATCGCCAAGCTGAGCAAGGACCGAGACGATGAGATGCGCATCGTTGAAGAAGGCGCCAGGGAACGCATCCGGGGCATGTTGGTCGGGAAGGTGGTCACTTCAGTCTTGACCGCTCGTGAGACCGGTAAGGTCCATATCAAGAAGAACGAAACCATATCGAATGACTTCATGGACGCGGTCCCGCTGGACCTGCTGCGTGACGTCTCCTTGAAGGGAGACACGGGAACCGAGGACGAGGTCTTCAAGATTCTGGAGCGACTCAGCGATCAGAAGCACTTCTGGAAGATGCACTATGACGAGCGGATCAGCCGCCTCAAGAAAGGAGACGAGCTGCCTCCGGGTGTGATCAAGCTCGTCAAGGTCTACGTCGCGATCAAGCGCAAGCTCTCTGTCGGAGACAAGATGGCGGGCCGCCACGGCAACAAGGGCGTGCTCTCCCGGATCCTCCCGGAAGAGGACATGCCTTACTTCGAGGACGGGAGCCCGGTGGAGATCGTGCTCAACCCCCTGGGCGTGCCTTCCCGAATGAACGTGGGCCAGATCCTTGAAACTCACTTGGGATGGGCCGCGAAAGGTATGGGCGAGGCCCTCAACCGGCTGCTCGAGGAGAATTATTCTCCTGCTAAGCTACGGGAACGGCTCCTGACCATATTTGACTCTGAAGAGTCTGAACGCAAGAAACGCTCGCGAGCGGTCGTGGACGCGATGGACGACGAAACGGTCAAGAGATTTGTGGCCTCTCTTTCCAGGGGCGTCCCTGTTTCCACGCCGGTTTTCGACGGCGCGAGAGAGACCGAAATCAAGGGGCTCCTCGACCAGGCGGGCCTACCGAGCACAGGCCAGACGGTCCTGTACGACGGTCGGACCGGTGAGCCCTTTGATACAAAGGTCACCGTGGGAGTCATCTACATGATGAAATTGCACCACCTGGTGGACGACAAGATCCATGCGCGAGCCATCGGCCCCTACTCGTTGGTGACTCAGCAGCCTCTCGGCGGGAAGGCCCAGTTCGGCGGCCAGCGTCTTGGTGAAATGGAAGTCTGGGCCATGGAGGCGTATGGCGCGGCATATTCGCTCCAAGAGTTCTTGACGGTGAAGTCAGATGACGTTACCGGGCGCACGCGCATGTATGAGAGCATAGTTAAGGGAACCAACGTCCTCGAACCGGGTCTGCCCGAATCGTTTAATGTCCTGGTGAAGGAAATTAAGTCCCTTGGCCTTGATATAGAACTGCTCGAAGGTGAGATCTCAGCGGCGAGCTGATCGACACTTCGCAACACTTTGGCCGTTTCCGCGGGGAGGCGGCCGAGAATATCCCTCGGAACTGGGGCGCCCCCCCAGCCAACCTCATGAAGGAGGGAAACCTTGGAAGACGTATATTTCAGCTTTTTCGAGAAGCCAAAAGATCCTGTGAACTTTACCGCAGTCAAGATCTCTCTTGCTTCGCCTGAAAAGATCCGCTCCTGGTCCCACGGCGAAGTCAAGAAGCCCGAAACCATAAATTATCGGACATTCAAACCTGAACGTGACGGCCTGTTCTGCGCCAAGATTTTCGGACCGGTCAAGGACTATGAGTGTAATTGCGGCAAGTATAAGAGGATGAAGCACCGGGGAACTATTTGTGAGAAGTGCGGTGTGGAAGTGATCCAGTCAAAGGTCCGCCGGGAGCGCATGGGACACATCGAACTGGCCACGCCGGTGGCTCACATCTGGTTCCTCAAGAGCCTCCCCAGCAGAATCGGCACACTCCTGGACCTCACTCTCAAAGAGGTGGAGCGAGTCCTCTACTTCGAATCCTTCCTCGTGCTGGACGCGGGTAAGACCGACCTGGAACGGGGTCAACTCCTCAACGAAGAGAAGTACCGTCAGCTCATCGACAAGTACGGCGCAGGCGCCTTCGATGCGGCTATGGGCGGCGAGGCGGTTCGTGACATGCTCGAACGCCTCGACCTGGTCAAAGAAAGCGAACGACTCCGAGACGAGATGAAGGATTCCACATCCGAAGCCAAGCGTAAGAAACTCGCCAAAAGGCTGCGGGTGCTGGAATGTCTCAAAGGGATCGAGCCCGAACCCCTGGTGAACGAACTCACGGCGCTTTACCAGACCCTGGATCCTGACGGCGAATCGGCAAGATTCGTCGACGAACTGATCCAGGCGGCGCGTGAAATACAGGCCAGGTGGGAAGAATCGGAGGAATGGGAAAGCCGTAAGCAACTCGCATTCGTGGAAAT
>VGSG01000133.1 GCA_016875095.1 Deltaproteobacteria bacterium | reverse complement strand
GTCACCCTCCCCCTTCCCCCTCCCATCAAGGGAGGGGTCATAAAACCCTCTCCCCTGGCGGGAGAGGGAAGGGAGAGGGGGATTCTAGCCTTAGCCAAAGGCGCAGATCTCAACGCAGCCTTCTATACATCTCATTGACTGGGTTATCTTGGGCGGTGAGTCGGGCTACAGGGCACGGCCGATGGCATCCGAGTGGGTCAGCGAGATCCGTGATCAGTGTCTGAATTCCAGCGTGCCTTTCTTTTTCAAGCAATGGGGTGGAAGGAACAAGAAGAAGGCCGGACGAACCCTGGACGGGCATGTTTGGGATCAGATGCCTGGTCCGCGCGCTCGCCTCGTTTGAAAATCCTATTTTGTCGAGTGGCAAGGGCCGCAGACTGAGGCGCAGATCAAGATGCTGCCGACGCAGCCTTGGGACCGTAATCGCACACAGCGCTCGATTACGCATGAGTCCCCCTCCCTTGATGGGAGGGGACAGGGGAGGGTGAAAGCGGGTTGGTTTCAATGCCTGGCCGTATAATATCAAGAGCTATGTCGGCGGCTTGGGGGGCAGCGAAAAATGGGGCTTGTGATCGGAAGGTTAGGCCAAGCCTCGAACGATGCGGTGCGCTCCGTTTACCGCATCCTACACTGAGTAGGAGCCTGTCGCGCAAGAGGCTCCTAGACCTGAAAAGCGGATCTGACTGCAAGCGCCAGAATCCCAGCCAGGATTGTCGCCACAATGAAATGGGGCCCAACTCCGACAAACAGTGAATAGACGCGATTGGAGGAAAGGGCGCCCAACCGGAACATAGTGAGACCGGACCACACGAGACCCACTGCGATCAAGATATCCTGAACCCAGCGCGTGCTATTTGGCGGCGCTATTGCGACCAGGTATCGAATCGCGGACACATCGAAATGGCTGTTCAACAGGTTCATAAGGCCGGCGCCAAGATCGGTGAGATAGTATAAGTGAAAGGCCAGAAACCCCATACAGGTCAGGGGCAACAGAGTCAGCGCAAAACGAGAGTAGTTCTCCGGAAATCGCTCATCGTACACACGGTGAGAGATTGCCGACGCGAGCATCACCAAGCCGTTTAATCCCAGGATTGTCCCTATGAAGAGAGCGGTAAATCGCGCGATCCCTGGAATCGGCATCCAAGAGACCAGTTGATCGTATAGCGGTGTCTTGGCGGCCATGTCACTGAGTAATCCCCCCATCAGGCCCAATACCAGGAAACCGGTCCCTGTGCGAACGTGTACCGCTTCCCACAGTTCTTGTCCGGGGAAACGTAAGTTGAGACTGATCGCGTCGTACGGGCAGTTCTTGATGCAGTTCCCGCATATTTTGCAGAATTGGTTACTGTGAAGGGTGGCCGACACCTGCCCAAAGGGGCAACCTTCCTTGCCGTTGACGCCGTAGTAGCAATACTGGGTATCGCATTTAGATAGGCAGATACCGCTTTGCGCACGTAATTCAACCAGTGACGTGCGAGCCAGGAGCCCCGCCATGCCGCCCAAAGGGCAAATATATCGGCACCAAGCCTGCCTCGCATAAAGTGTGTTCATCACAAAGGCGACGACGAACATGGTGAGAAGCAGCAGTCCGAGATTCATGGGGGAACTGCGTATGTCCGTGGCGGTCTCGATCCAAATGATAAAGAGAATGCCGCCCGCGATAAGGAAATCGCTGCGAATCTTAAGTGATTCGGGAAAAGGTATCTCCAGCGCAACAATTCTCTTACCAATCTTGCTCAACGCCCCTATCGCGCAGACGCTGCACCATAGCCGAGCGCCAAAGAACGCGCCGATGATCATGCCCGGCCAGGCCAGCGCCCACATCCCCATGGCGGCCAGGTTCTGGGCCGGGTCTGACGGGCCCATGAAGAGCAGGGCGAGGATCACCAAAAACATGGGCACAAATGCGCTTTGCAGAATCGCAGGATACAACGGGCTGGTGAGCGCCTGACGCAGAGCTCGAATCCGCAGCAGGTCGAACTTTCGGGAAGGTGCGGCTTTTCTCCGTCCAAACGCCAGATCCTCGCGCCTGACCACCTCGCCCGGTGTCGCCAGAACAACCCTTCGCATCGTGTCCGCAAGTTCAAGGTCGTTACCAGGCCACGAATAATCAGTCAGGGCCTTCAGCGTGATGGGCGCGAGCTCAGGGGGACGCCTGTTGATCTCGCGGGCATGATGCGCAAGGTAGTGCCGGGCCAGCGCCGGTATGTCATCACGACGTTCGCGTAAGGATGGGAGCGCTACCGCGTTGTGTCTCAGCTCGTAAAGCAACGGATGTTTGTCGGGCGAAAAGTGTGACGGATCCAACTCGGTCGCGCAGATAAGCCTGAAGTCGGCCATGATGATTCGGTGACTTCCTACCGGGCAATAGACGCCGGTCTGTAGCGCGTCCAGCAATCTCTGTTGAGTCACCGGAGTAAGAAGGTCCACACCCCGCACAAAGAGAGTTCCGCCAGCGCTCAGCTCCAGATACCCCGGACTCGTCTTCGTTTGGCCGTTTGGATCTCGCGTGTCGGAACCGAAGATCATGCGCGACTGCTCAAGGGTCGCATCGGGCAGCGCTCGGCTTGATTCGGGGGTGAGACGGAACGCATTGGAATCGGAGCGCATTCGGAGGAGGTCCACGGGCACGAAAACGTCCCTGTACGACCTGCTTACCTCGAAAATCGCGTACGCTATGAGTTCTTTCCCAACGCCGGTCTCGCCGACCAGCACGAGAGATTCACCTGACTCTGCCAGCTCTTTCAGGCGCGCGTCCAGTTTCCCGGGGATTGTCACCCCTTCAAGATGATCGGGGAATTCCTCGGTCAGATTTGAGGAAGGCGGTTTCAGCCTGCAAACGAAGACGCTTCGCTCGGCTCCGCGAACTTCCTTGGCGAGCTGCCTGAGAAGCGATACCGTGAATTCAGGATCTTCTCGAAGAACTCGTTGGAAATTGTCCGTCGAGATGTCCAGGATGACCGAAGCTTTAGTGGCGACCAGGCCCGCGTTCTCAGGCCAGGAACGCCCGGTAAGGAAACTCAAGTCTCCGAATGCGTCTCCCGGCTCAAGCCTCTCTGCGTCCATCTCGCACCGCTCGGCGGACGAGACGACCACCTGCGCCTCTCCCTTGACCAGGAAACAGATCTCCGCGTCCTTCCGCCCCGGCTCCTTGATCACATCGCCACGCGCAACCTCGCGGAAAGAAACTTTCTCCGACAGCAGCGGCCTGAGCAACCGCGGCACATCCTCTCGGCGCTTCTCAGTAGTCTTTTCCATGATCTGGCTGTCGCTCATCTGCCCTGCGGTGAACGGCTACGACCTACCCCGAAAAATCATTCTTCTCGCCGCGTGCTTTTTGCTCACCCACGAAAAAATTTTACTATTTCATCCCGTTCTAATAAATGAAAATATTCGGTTTCGGACCGGAGGAGTCGCGGGTCGCGCGCGGCTGGGCGCCGATCGAGACAAGGCAAAAGCTGCGTCAAGCTAAGTCGGTTCATTGAATTCGCGCTTTGCTTGCGCGACTTTTCGGCACGAAAGGAGTGTTTCCTGTGGCCCCTCATGTCTGTCCCTGGTGGGTCGGGTACTTTTTGATCAACCCTTTAAGAAAGTTGCTCGAGAACCCTTACAAGATACTGAGCCCTTACGTCGGCCAATGCATGACTGTTATGGACATTGGATGCGGCATGGGTTTCTTTACCCTGGAAATGGCCAGGCTCGTGGGTCCTGATGGCTTGGTCATCGGCGTGGACCTGGAAGAACGCATGCTCAAGGCGCTGGAGAAACGCGCGGCGCGTCTGGGCCTCGCGGCCAGAATCCGACCCTATCGGTGCGATTCCCACAATCTGGGCGAGCATCCGCCTGTTGACTTTGTCCTGGCGTGTTATGTCGCGCACGAAGTTCCCGATCGCAGTTCCTTTTTTTCGCAGATTAGCGCGTTCCTCAAGCCTGGCGGTAAACTGCTCCTCGCGGAACCGAAACTTCATGTCAGCAAGAGCGAGTTCGAAGCCATTGTGGAGGATGCGCTTGCCGCAAGTCTTGCCCACGTCGGCGAGTCTGCGGTAAGGATAGGCCGAAATGCCGAGTTCCAAAACTACATCAAGACCAAATAGCGACACGCATCTTTCGCAGGTGTCGTTCATATTTGGAGAATACAACCCCGCAGTGCTGGCACGCTTCAGGTGACTTTGAGCTTTTGGGCGTGCGGCACTTCGGACATGACCCGCATTCCAATTCCTCGACGCGATTGCCGCTTCCGTTAGTACCGACATTTTGACTATGACCACGGTCTTTGCGCACGTGAGTAACTGAATCGCATGCCCACTCACAGGAATCCAAGAATCTCCTGATGTCTCTTTCAATGCCCACAGAGCGACCGTCCGTAAGATCGACGGCCGTTGAGTCATCGGTAGCGACCGCATTTTCGGGGTTCTCTATCGAAGCTTTGCTGGTGCGACAGTTGTATTCGTACTCGCTCAGGAAGCCGCCGGCCATCAGAAATTGATAGACTTCGTCAATCTCCTGGGGGCTGAGCGAGTACTCGCTCATCAAATGAATATCATCAGGGTTCGATCTGAATGCACGCAGAAAATGCGCAACACTGACCGACGGCCTGTGTGGAATCGAACTCTGGGAAAGCATCAGGTCCTCAGGAACAATCGATCCTCTTTCCAAGAGCGCGTTCTTAACTTTGGCCAAGCTTCGCAAAGACAGCCCGTACTTCGCTACCAACTGGTCGTCCGTGGCTCCGGCCCTTATATCATTGACAATCTCCGTCCCGCTGATCCGGATCCGTTTCATCGTTCGTCTCCTTGGATATTCGCGTCTCGTATTCCGGTCCGGATCCAAACACGGTCAAACATGACGACTCCGTGCTGTAGCCATCGCCGTTCGCATTCAAAGCCATGAAATCCGGAGCACATGCAGTAAGTCCTTGGTTGGAGGGCCGGGGAAATAGCCCTTCACCTCCTTTGCTGGAGGAGGACGGGGAGGATTTGAAGGGTCCCCGGCCAACTGGAAAAAATCCTACGCGTCCTGCAACTGCTTCGTTGAGAGCCGACAAGCTGGGCGGGTGGGTCTGGAAAACAGGCCGGTGATTCTCCCGCCGGACCGTGTGGCTCCATGGGCCTGTCAGTTTGCAAGAGCTTTCAAGGGCCACCGCTGTGTCGCGTGTCGGTCCGGCGACTGGTTCCTAGGTGTGAAGCCCAGCTTGTATGGCTCTGCTACAGGAAGAGCAAAGATTGTGCCATAAAATTGCAGAAGTATCTTAAGGGGAATTCCCTTGATATTATAGACAAACACGATCAAGAAATCGCGCAAGCGTTACGCCCCTAAAACACGCCCTCAGCCTCAAGTGCTCAAAAAACCACCAGCCGCGGTCGGCTCTAATCATTTCAATGTGTTGCTGGATAGCTGGCGCGCGAAAAACAAACAGCCTCTCCGGGAGCGCTGCTATTTTTGTAGCATTCGGGAGCTGCACGCTGATGTGAGCAGTTACTGAGCGCAGTGCGGCCCCTTCAAAAAGGCTTCCCGGATATGTTCCCCTTTTCTTTGAACCCTTCTAAACGCCGACGCATCAGAGTCTCCAGAATGATCGGAGCGTGGAAACACGGAGGTTTGCTATGAATCGATCAGCGATGAGAATGGGGCTGTTCGCAATTCTTGCGCTGGCAGGATCAGCGCTCCTGGCGCCGGGTATGAACGGCGCCTGGGCGGCCGTATCGGCGCCGGCTCAGGGTGATCAAGACGCGGCCATAACCAAAGCTCAATCCGGTCCATTGATCTTTCTCGCAAAAAAAGGGGGCAACAACATAGGAAAAGGAACCAATGGGACTTTTCGGGGCTCCGGTTACAAGTCCAGCTCATTCGGGCCCGGCACGCCGTACATACCGGGACCATCACCGGGATCGTACAACCCGCAACAAGACCAATGGGGTGACTTTGAATCCGAAATGGCAAAAATAAGGGGACCGGCTGGAGGCGCCGGCGCGACCGGAGGAAATTGACAGATCGTACCCAAAGACAATGGCCTTACTGATGGGGCGGGCCACCAACAGGGGCTTTACACCATGGTCCGCTCGCCTATCAGTATTGGTCCTTGTTTTGGTAAGTGGGATTGAATTATGCGTCGCAACGGCAACCGTCCTGATGCGGTCGCAAGAGCCTTGGGTGCGGTTCATTGATCATGGGACCGTGTCGGTTGGGATCCTGGTTCTGAAACAGCCTCTCCCAGCCGCAATGATGAGCACGGACACGAAGCAGGGGATTCGGTATTGAAGGCTATTGGTCAGATGTGGCGCGGCAAGCTTCGATTGCCGACGAGAAGATGGCTGGGATTCGATCATCCGAGCTGCGGACAAGGCTCTTTATCGAGCGAAATCCTTAGGCAAGAATCGAGTGGAAGAAGCCTAACGACCCTACTTCGTGCTCAAGCCTTTTTTCGGGTCAGTCTTTCAGTTTGCGAAGGATATGGCGAGCGAGATGATCCTTGATTTCGCGGTGGCGGGGGATCGGTTGACATGCGCCGGTCCTGGCGTTCTGGTACCAGTCATGTCGTCCGCCGTGGCGGATGAGGACACAGCCATTCTGTTCAAGCCGGCTGATAAGTTCCTGGCGTTTCATGCAATCCGGAGTTCAGCCACGCGACGGGCGCCCGGAATCTTCCCGCCGGTAAGATCCTCGTAGATGTCCTTCAGGTTCTCCTGAAGTTCTTCCAGAGTCTCTCCTTGCGTCATATAGTCCGGGAATTCCTCCAGATAGCCCAGCCACATGTCCTCATCTTGCCAATACACGTATCGAGTGGTTTCCATGTCTCTAGCCTACTTCCTTCCGCCGGCGAGTTCAATCATGTTCTTGCCTTTTCGTCCTTCTCCCTGGCGGGTGGACTTCATCACGCAGCGTAGATGGCCTCCGACGAGCTCAGGATCGCATGTTTGCGGATGTAGTTCCGGCTCGATTCAATTCCGCGGCGGCTCACGAGGTCTACCTCATGGCCGAGGATCTCCTTTAGCTCCGCTTCGGGAAGGAAACTGACAAGAACGTCAACATCGCTGTCCGGGCCAAAATCATCCCGTAGCACAGAGCCAAAGAGCGCGAACTCGGCAATTTTCCACCGTCGGCAAAATACTTCCAGGCGCTCCTGGTCAATTGAGATGCGATGCATCAATCCGCCTCCTCAAGGACCTTAGTTCTGCCCTGCTTCTCAGCATATATCCCGTCAGGACATCGGTCAACCATGATCTTTGAATTAATTTATCATCTCGAATCCAGCGCAACCAAAGGCGATTTTGTGTGTCGCGGTCGAAAGCGCGCAAGAACCGACGGCTTGTTCCAACACTTACAACTCAGCGGGTGCCACTGACCTGTCCGCGGCCGGGTCAGTGCAAGATAATGCGTCTACACCGTGACAGGGTACAGATGTGGGCCGATTCAAGGTGTCCTGCTGCAAAGAAATACTGACCTGAGATTCCTCAGGTCAGTGGCACCCGTGCATAAGATGTTTCACACAATCTCGGAACGGCGTATCATGGATCGAGCGTGGCGGTGTAGCCATGAGCCAGCTTTGTCGTCGCTGTGCGAGCCGCAAGTGTCATTTCATAATCCGCCCGCCATCGAATTCCTCAATCGACAGAAGGTCGGCAGGGTGCACCAAAGACTTAATGCTTGGCGACTCCGTAGGTTTCCATTGACCGGGTGGCGGCCTTCAGCGTAACATAAAACAGGTGGTGGTCACCTGAGGCTGTGGGGCATCAATCAGGCGATTAAACTCGGCAACTTGGAACATAGAAACCTGAACGTCGACCCTTTTGAGCGAGTGGCTTCCCTTTGGCGCTCCACGGCAGAAGCCACCTTTTTGTGCTAACAGGCTTGTACGAGAGTAGACAGGATGCCATTCGATGTGAAGTGCAAGTTGTGGCCTAATGGAAAAGAATGTTTCTTTGCGCATAAGACGCTTCAACCCATGAAGCAGGCTGGTCCTCGTTGCGTCGTGACCGCTCTCGCAATTCTGACCGACTCGACCCCTGAGATCTTCGAGGGACATGTCAACACGCAAGACCCTATATCCTGGTCCGAAGCACTCAAACCTTTTGGCATGAAATTGGCTTATTGTCCGTCTGACATCAGAAAACTCCGATTCTACGTAGAGGAGTTGATCGGCCTCGACGACCTGTTTTTGCTTTGCTATTACTCTCCCACCGACGCCAAGATGCTCGGTGATCCTGACGAAAGAGGCTGGATATGTGGCTCTCATGTGGTAATACTGCATCGAGACCACATAATTGATCCGAGGAGGGGAGATGCCATTCACGCTTTGGATCACGATTGTCTCAACCATCATACGAAGCGACTGTTCAGGGTACTCCCTGTTAATCACCCAAGAGGCATATGAAAAAAGGAAGCGGTGACACAAGCCTTGTTGATGAGCGGATTTCAGGAGGAGGGATAGCGTGAAAGACTCGCGGAGCTGGGCAGACGTGAGTTCTCATTTCAGAGCCTGTTTCCCGGACGAAAGACCGACGGATTGGCGACTAATTTACGTCAAGTTCTCGAACAAGCTGTCTCAGAAAGGGGACGTGAAGCGGTCGGTGAAGATGCGTCTGGAGTCGCTTATACCCGATCTGGACCGCTACCGCTGGCGCGTCCCATTGCCGTGGCCCGGCCAAAAGGAGCTGCATGATCTCATTGTTGAAGACGGCAGCGGACAGATTCTTCATCATGACGTGGAGTTCTCGGAAAATCCGAACTGCGCGGTGATAACGATTTCATTTCCCCCGTTGCCCCAAGGCCACAAAACCACCATGATTATCACTTATTTGTTAGAGCTGGTTGCAAAACCTCATAGACATTTTCTCAAGGTTATCATGATGCAGGCCACCTGGAAGAAGGCCACGAACATATTGATATGATTCTCGTATCTGACAACGATGCGTCGATAGTTGGTGATCCAACTGAAGGTGCGCTCGACTGTATATCGTCTCCTGTAGCGATCCCACAGTCGGTCATCTTGTCTATTGA